>CACHHO010000030.1 GCA_902579545.1 Rhodospirillaceae bacterium
ATAAATCACCACCAAATCTATCTAACATCTCATTTAATATTGGAAATAAGGATAAAACTTCATTATCTATATTATTTTTTTCATTCCCATTACATAAAGCTGTTAATAAATTTTCTTTAACTGTTAAACTAGAAAAAATTTCTCTACCTTGAGGAACATAAGCTAGTCCTAGTTTAGCCCTTTCAAAAGGAAGTAATTTTTCAATATTTTTTCCTTTATATTTAATGCTTCCTTTAAAAGGTATATGATGTCCCATAATTGTTTCAAGTAAGGTTGTTTTTCCCATTCCATTTTTACCCATTATACAAGTCACTATTCCACTCTTTGCAGACATATTTATATCCTTTAAAATTATAGAGTTAGATATTTTAACACTTAAATTTTCAATGCTCAGCACTTTTTTACCTACCTAAATATACGTCAATTACTTGTTTATTTCTTTTTATGCTATTCATATTGCCTCTAGTTAAAACTCTACCTTCGTGTAGTACTATGATTTCAACATTTAGGCTTTCTATAAAATTCATATCATGTTCTACTACTATTATAGTTCTATCCTTAGCTATATTTAACAATAAGTCTGATGTTTTTTTTGTTTCTGTTTCAGTCATTCCTGCAACCGGTTCATCAATAAGTAATAGATCAGACTCTTGCATTAAAAGCATACCTATTTCTAACCATTGTTTTTCTCCATGTGATAGGTTTTTTGCTATCAAATTTTTTTTCTCTTCTAAATTGATAGTATTTATGATTTCTAATAATTTATTTAAATCTTTTTGTTTTAATTTAGTTAATAAACAAGATAAGAAAGTTTTTTTTGTATTTAACGCAATACACAAATTATCCCACACAGAAATATTTTCTATAATTGTTGGTCTTTGGAATTTTCTTCCAATACCTAATTCAACAATTGCATGTTCAGAAAATTGACTAAGGTCGTTATTTTTAAAATATATTTTTCCGTTATCTATTTTAGTTTTTCCTGTTATTACATCTTGTAAGGTTGTTTTCCCTGCACCATTTGGACCTATAATTGCAATCATTTGAGATTTTTTTATTTCAAGCGATAATGAGTTTAGTGCTTTAAAACCATCAAAGCTTACGGTAACATTTTTAACTTCTAAAATATTTTTATTTTCTACCATAATATCTTTTTATAAGTCTTCTTAAATCCGTTAGCCCATTAGGCAAGTAAATAGTTACTAAAATAAATATCAATCCTAAAAAAATTATCCAAATTTCAGGAGAAATGATTGTTAAGTATGATTTTAAGACATTTACAACTATTGCACCTATTATGGCTCCGTATAAAAATCCTCTACCTCCTAAGGCTACCCAAACAACAATTTCAATTGATTTAATTGGAGAAAATTCCCCTGGATTTATAATACCAACCTGAGGGACATATAATGCACCTGCAATTCCTGCCAATACTGCGGAAATGGTAAAAATAATTATTTTAAATACAGTAGTATTATAGCCTAAAAATCTCATTCTAGTTTCTCTATCTCTTATACCAACTAAAATATTTCCAATTTTAGATGATATGATAATTCGACAAATTAAATATCCTAAAATTAACATAAAAGCAGAGCAAATATACAATGCTCCTCTAGTTTCTTTAGAACTTATATCCTTGCCTAGAATATCTTTAAAGTCTGTTAATCCATTATTTCCTCCAAATCCAAAATTATTTTGAAAAAAAGCTAACATTAATGTAAAAACTAATGCTTGAGTTATAATTGAAAAATAAACCCCTGTAACTCTGCTACCAAATGCTAGAGCAGAAAAAATAAATGCTAGTAAACCAGGAACTAAAATAACCATTAAAGATGCAAATAAGAAACTATCAAATCCATACCAAAACCATGGCAGTTTTTCCCAATTTAAAAAAACCATAAAATCTGGTAGTTCTGGATTACCATATACACCTCTATCTCCTATTTCTCTCATTAAATGCATGCCCATCATATAGCCTCCTAAACCAAAGAAAGCCCCATGACCAAGTGATAATATTCCTGCATAGCCCCAAATTAAGTCTAAGGATAATGCTAATAAAGCAAAACATAAATATTTACCTAATAAACTAATTGTATAACTATCTTCTGGAATATAAATATGAAGAATAGGAAGTAAAAAAATAGATATTATTAAAATTGTTATTAAATATTTACCTGTAGTGTCACCTAATAGTAAGAAAATATTAGTTATTAATGATTTTTTATTTTCAGTTAATTGCTTATTCATTTGCTATTCGTCCCTTCAAAGAAAATAATCCTTTAGGTCTAAACTGAATAAAAATTATTATAAATAATAGTATAAAAATTTTACTTACTATTGCTCCAACATAAGGTTCCAATAACTTATTTCCCAAACCAAGTCCAAATGCCCCTATAAAAGTACCAAATAAATTACCTACTCCACCAAATACTACGACCATAAAACTATCTATAATATAATTTTGTCCTAGATTAGGACCAACATTAGTAATTTGACTTAGCGCCACACCTGCCACACCTGCTAAACCAGATCCAAATGCAAAAGTAAACATATCTATCTTTTTTGTGTTGATGCCCATAGATGAGGCCATCTTTCTATTTTGAGTTACTGCTCTCATTTGTAGGCCAAAAATAGTTTTCTTTAAAATATAAACTACTATGAAAAAAACTATTAAGGTGAATATAATTATTACTATTCTATTATTGGTTAATTCCAAACCACCAATTCTTGTAATTCCAGACATCCATTCAGGAGAATAAACTGTTTTATTTAAGGGTGAAAAAATACTTCTTACTGTTTGTTGAAGAATAAGACTTAAGCCAAATGTCGCTAATAAGGTTTCAAGAGGTCTACCATATAAATTTTTTACAATAAGTCTTTCTATTAAAATTCCAACAAAACCCGTAAAAATAAAGGCTACAGGTATGGAAACAATTATAGAGGCAGAAATATTTGTGGGAATTATTTGTTGAACTACATATGCACAATATGCACCTATCATTATTAATTCTCCATGCGCCATATTAATTACTCCAACTACACCAAAAGTAATAGCTAATCCTATAGCTGCTAGTAAAAGCACAGAACCTAAAGATAAACCAAAAAAAGTGGTCTTTATTATATTATTTAATTTAATATTTCTAAGTGAAGCCTCCAATGATTTAGTAGCTTCAAGTTTTATATTTTCGGATATGATTTTATCATTAACTATAGATCTTAATATATTGACTATATTATTATTAGTAATACCGGATAAATTTTTAATAGCTTCTATTTTTTCTATTTCGGTTCCAAATTTCGCAATAATAGAATTCTTAGCAAGGTTCAGGTTTAATAATAATTCTTTATCTTTTTCTTTTAATAGAAGTTCATTGATAATTATTAATGTTTCCTGATTACCTTCTTTAATAACATCAAAGATTGCTTCAATTTTTTGTCTTGTGGTTCCACTTGATAATTGTAATAGAGCAATTTTGTTATTGAGAATACTCCTAATTTTATTATTAATTTTAATCTTTTTTAATTTCCTTTTTTTTTCAATACCTAGTTCTTTTTCGTTAAAAAAATCATATATGTTATATTTTCTATCAATGATTTCAACTAAAAGAATTTTTTTATCTGACTTTCTAATAAATAGTTTTCCATTTAAAATGCTTTTTAATGTTAAAAGAGATAAATCAGTTTTAATTTCTGATATTTTTTCTATTGAAACTATTTTTTTTTTAAAATCTTTAGTGTCTAATTCTAAAATATGATTCCTTAAATTATTATTATTCGCTAACAAATAATTTAAATTAGTAAAAACTAAAATAACGTAAAAGAATTTTATAATTATTTTCAATTTATTATCTAAAAAAGGTCTTAACTTAAAAAATTAAGACCTTTAAATGCTCAGGTTTACTCGTAATTCTGCCCAGAACACTTACCAGTGTCTATATTATAATTTCCACATTTTATGGGGCTTGTCCAATCAGCAACTATTCTAGCACTATCTGGCAAAAAATCTGTCCATGCATCACCTATAACTCCTCCAGAAGTTGACCAGACTATATCGAACTGACCATCGGCTTGAATTTCTCCTATTAGAACTGGTTTTGTTAAGTGATGATTGGTATTCATAACGGCTGTACCTCCAGTTAAATTTGGCACAGATATTCCATACATTGCTTGTCTTACTGCATCTACATCTGTAGAACCTGCTTTCTCCACAGCTTTAACCCACATATCAAAACCTATTACATGAGCTTCCATTGGATCATTAGTTACTCTCTTGTCATCCTTAATAAATTTTATCCAATCCTCAATAAAAGCATCGTTTACTTCACTTTCCGCACTCATGAAGTAATTCCATGCAGCCAAATGACCTACTAAAGGAGAGGTATCAAATCCTGATAATTCTTCTTCACCCACTGAGAAAGCAACAACTGGGATGTCCTCAGCCTTAATTCCTTGATTACCTAATTCCTTATAGAATGGCACATTAGCATCACCATTAATAGTTGAGACAACTGCTGTTTTTTTTCCAGCCATTCCAAACTCCTTAATATCGGATACTATAGTTTGCCAATCAGAATGACCAAATGGTGTATAATTTATCATTATGTCATCAGAAGATACACCCAAAACCTCTTTAAGATAACTTTCTAGAATTTTATTAGTTGTTCTAGGATAAACATAGTCAGTTCCTGCTAAAACCCATTTTTTAACACCCTGAGCAGCTAAATAGTCTACTGCTGGTATAGCTTGCTGGTTAGGAGCAGCTCCGGTATAAAATACATTTTTTGAAGACTCTTCGCCTTCATACTGAACAGGATAAAACAATAAACCATTTAATTCCTCAAAAACTGGTAAAACAGATTTTCGTGATACAGAAGTCCAACAACCAAAAACAACATCAACTTTTTGTACTGTTAATAATTCCTTTGCTTTTTCTGCAAATAATGGCCAGTCAGAGGCTGGATCTACCACAACGGCTTCTAATTTTTTACCTAATAGTCCTCCTGCTTTATTCTGTTTTTCAACCAGCATTAACACCGTATCTTTCAAAGTAGTTTCAGAAATTGCCATAGTTCCTGAAAGTGAATGAAGTACACCAACTTTAATTGTGTCAGCTTTTAAATTAAAAAAATTTAAAAAAAATATACTAAATAAAAAAATTTTTAAAAACTTATACATTATTTTTCCTTTAATTAAATTAACAAAAAAATAAAATAAAATAATATTTCTTAAAATAATATACCAACTAGGTACATGAAATATTTCTCTTATATAAAATATCTAACACTTATTATTATTAGATTTTCAATTTATATGGTCTAAGTTTAGATAAACTAAGTGATATAATATGCAAAGTTAAATAGCATATCTAATTACAAATAGTTAAATATGATATTAAAAAAAAAAATTACTATTTCATTACTCCTCCCTTAAAGTTTTAGTAATTTTTTTTTTTATATACCCATTTCAATTAAAGATTAACTATCTTTGATGCTTATTAATTGACATATAGCCTATCTAGCTAACACACAAAAATTATGCGCTTTTAACGGAGTTTATCAGGAAGCTCCTGGCAGATAGGCTCTCTGCCATGTTATACCTAACACTCTTTATTAATCAATAATATTAGAGTGTTTTCTACTCTAAAATTTAAATAACTACTGAAAATTATATTGAGTTAATATTTTTTTACATATCTATAGTATACAGAAAAAAGCAATATCCAATCTTGTAAATTAAAATGTTAATACCAATATAAATATTAGGATGCCATAAAGGGTCCTGTTAATAACTTTGCTTAACTTAACAAGGAGGTTTAAATGACAAATGCATTAACTATTTTTAATCAATTAAGACCACATACAATTGGGTATGATAATATCTTTGATCATTTCAATAATATGTTTGAAAGTTCAGGACTAGAAACAAATTACCCACCTTATGATATTATAAAGCAAGATGATACTAAATATGATATTCAAGTAGCTCTAGCTGGATATAGCAAGGAAGACATTGTTGTTGAAGTAAAAGAAAATACTCTTTCTATAAAATCTGTGAAGCAACAGGATGATGACAAAGTTGAAGTTCTCCACAGAGGTATTTCAAAAAGGTACTTTGAAAGACACTTCACAATAGCAGATGATGTTAAAGTAAATGGTGCAGAATTGAAAAACGGGTTATTAATTGTTTCTTTGGAAAGAATTGTTCCTGAACAGAAAAAACCAAGAACAATTAAAATTAATTAACCAAAATTTTTAGTTAGTGCTAGGTAAATTTTTTGCCTGGCACTTTAACAGTTAAAATATTCCAAATTAATTAATGGCGGATAGGCCCTCTGCCCTTTTCTACCTCAAACGCGTTAATAAATAAGCTTTAATTATATCATGGTAGCTTCTACTCTACAAATAAATCTACATTTTTTAAATATTTTGATATTATTAAAATTAAATACGACTTTAATATGTAAAAAAGGGAGTAGTATATGTCTGAGATTGGATATTTAGGATTTGTAAAAATTAGTGAACTTGGTGAAGAAAAAAGTATGAGAGGTGCAATACTTTTAACAGATTTAAATTACTATCCTATAGAGATAAGATATACTGATGTTGTAAATGCCTCTACTTTAGAAAAAATCGCTTATGGAATTAATTTTAAAAGAGGTCTAGCGGTTGATAAGATAATTAGTCCATTAATAGAAGCTCTGGAAACTAAGCCTAATTTGATTTTTATAGATGATGAACAGTTTCTAAGAATTCAGAATAAAACTAATATACCTATATGTAATATTGATAAGGAAAATACTGAAAAACTTAAACTGGGTTTTTCTAAAAATGAAAAAGAATATAAGGAACTAGTTTCTAATCTGGTTGGAGAAGATGCTTCATTAGAAACTATTTTAGAGCCATTTGATAGACTTATTAAGGCCTTAGAACATATACATTTTTATGGGCAATCAAATTTATAAATTTAGAAAATGTCTAAAACAAAAATAAACGTACTTTGGTCAGATGAAGTTAAAAAAAAACAATTTTCTAATAATGCTTTATCTATAAATAAATTTTGGAAAAAAAATAATTCTAGCAAACTTAAGGTTAGTAAAGCATTCAGTAAACATGAAGATAGCAAAGTTTCCGATAATAAAATTTTAAAGATCAAGTCTCCTAAAATTAAAGTGGAAAATTTTTCTTACAAACAAAAAAGTATAACTATAAAGAATTTTCAAATTAAAGAACATGACTCATTAACTTTGCACCAAATAAAAATTAATAAAGAGCTTAAAGTAAAGGTTTTAGGAGCAAAGTTAAATTTCGAAAGTAGTAAACATAAAGATAAAAAATATTATCAATTTGTATTTCTTCTTCCTCCGATAAAATTATCTAGTGATAAAAGTCTTCATAAACCATTGTGGAAGACACAAGTTACAGGAATAGAATTTATATTATCAGAAAAAACAGTATTGATTGCAGACGATACTGGCTTAGGAAAAACTGTTCAAGCAGTGATGTCATTGAGACTACTTTTTAGATTGGGATTAATAAAAAAAGCATTAGTAGTAGTTCCTAAAAGCACTCTAGGAGATATAGACTCAAGTCATAAAACTGGAGAAGCTAGGCAATGGGCAGGACATTTTGAACTTTGGGCTCCAGAGTTAGAAGTTAATATGATTGAACCCGCTGCTTGGATTGATGGGATTCCACCTGCAGGGTTTTCAGGTAGTGCATCTATAGATAGAAAACTTGATTGGGCAAAACCATCTCATGTTTGTTTAACTACTTATGCACTAATAAGAAATGATATAAAAAATGGAGTAATAGCAAATAATAGTTTTGATGCAATTATTTTAGACGAGGCTCATTTAATTAAAAATCCTTTTAGTCAACAATCAATGATGTTAAGAAATTTATCTGCAGAATATAAAGTATGTTTAACAGGTACCCCAGTTCAAAATGCCCCAAAAGAATTATATGCAATTTTTCAGTTTTTAAAACCTGAAATATTTCCTGAATTAAAACCACAACAGTTAAATGAACTGTCTGCTTCATATATAGTTGATAAAACAAAACCTTTTTATATTAGAAGAAATAAATTAAAAGATGATTTGCCCCCTAAGACTAAACATGAAATATGGATAGAACTTAATAATGCACAAAGAGAGTCATATGAATATGTTTATAGACAAAGAGTAACAAGACTTAAAGACATATTAACTAATAGTGATAATCAAGAAATAGCAAAAAAATCTATGCTAGGAACAATTACTGCCTTAAAACAAATATGCAACTTTGATCCTAACTATATTTCTAGTAATAAGCCTAATGAAGTAATAAATATTATTAAAACAGCGAAAAAAAATAATGAAAAAATTTTAATTTTTTCAAGGTTTTTAAAATTTGGCATTGATCCTCTTATCTCAATTTTAGATAATTACAAAACTCTTCAACTAGTTGGGGGAATGAGCAATGAAGAAAGAAATATAAATATAGATAAGTTTAAAACCTCAAATGATTTTAATATTTTAATTTGTAGTATTCAAGCTGCTGGAGTTGGGCTTAACTTAGCTGAAGCATCTACGGTCATTCATTTTGATCACTGGTGGAATCCTGCCATTATGTGGCAAGCAGAAGATAGAGCACATAGATTCGGGCAAAAAAGGGAAGTTAATGTTTATAGTTTATGGTGTAAAAACACTATAGAAGAAAGAATATTTAAAGTATTAAAAAACAAAGAAAAAATGATTAAAAATTTAATGATAGAAATGGGTTCTGAGCAGGCCACATATGAAATTGATAAAATGTTTACTTTTGATGACTGGTTAGATGTTTTTGAAATTTAGGCCCTCTGGCCTTTTCTATCTCAAACGCGTTAATAATTAGCTCTTATTATATCACAAGCTTTTCTGCTCTACAATTTAATCTACAGTTGAGTATTAGATATACGAGAATATAATAATTTAATGAGCAATTTTTCTATCAAACATTGGCATGAGAAAAAATTAGCTGTTTTTAATGAAAACGAACAAATTCAAATTCTAAGGTTTGAATATATACTTAAACATCCTGATCAAGCAAAAACAGTTGAAGAAATTAATTTTTTAAGAGTTTTCTTAGGATCATTCCTTCCATCCACCAAAATAGAGTTATATTTTGAAGAGAAAAAAAATATATTTGAAAAGTATATGCCTAATAACATGATAGATTCCCAATTAGGTATTACAGGAAAATTACATGGAGACCCAGTCATTATTCTTAAAAATGGAGAACTAATTGTAGATAAATTCAGCTTTAAAATGCGTTTTGATAACTCAGTAGAGCAACAAGCTAAAAATATTATAGATAGTTTTAATAAAATTAATATAGCTGAAGCAACTATGTTTAAAAGAGGTGATATTAAATCAGAATTAAATAAACATAGCATTTTTCTAAGTACTTATAAACTTTCAATGGAGCATTACACTGTTTTGAAAGACTTTTCTTCTCCTAATATTTTAAAAAATATAAAAGCTGATATAGAAGTCTATAAAAGCAAATTAACTTTTACTAAAATACGTCTTCTTTCAGGGCGTAAAAATTACTTGCACGAAATAGAGATTAAAAAATATAAAGAACTTTTTTTATTTAAAAATGCTCATCAATCAATTACCACATATTATAGCAAGCATAAAACTGAAAATATTGATATTTATTTTAGTATATTTACTTATATTCCTAGTTATAAAATTCATAAAAAGGACTCATATAGTAATACTGACATTGAATTGAGTAATAGCCTATTAAACCTAAAAAAAAATTTAGACTTATTCCAAATTCAAAAGTGGGCAAAAAATTTGGCTTCAATTATACAACATTATACAGTGGTTTGCTGTGTACCTTCTTCAAAGCCTTACAGAGAAGCTGGAGTAATAGGGAAAATAGTTGAACAACTATGTAAATATAATGAAAGTATAAATTATGAAAAAAAATCTATTATCTAGAAACAAAGAAATTGAAAAAAGATCTAATACGGGTTCTGATAGAAGTATTGATATCCATTTAAATACTATAGACATAACAAATCAAAGTATTAAACATGATAAAATTTTATTAATTGATGATATAACTACTACTGGAAACTCTCTTTTGGCCTGTAAAAGAAAATTAAAAGAAATTGGAATAAAAGAGGTTGGAATGTTAACTTTAGCAAGAACAGTTGTTGATTATGAAACTAAATAATAAAACTTACTTACTTATTAAGTCCTTACCTAAAGTAGGAATAATTAAAGCATCAAAGATTTTAAAAAAACTTGAATATAGCATAGAAAGCAAGCAAGAATTTTACGATACTTATAAAAAAGTTTTATTACATGAAAAGAGCCTAGTTGATTTAAGTAAAGAAAATTTAGATATTTTATACAATAATACTGAAAAACTTATAAATGCTTGTGATGAAAAAGGTATAGATATTATTAATAGAGATAGTAATTATTATCCAGAAAATTTTAAAAAAATAAAAAATGCTCCTATTTTTTTATTCTCTAAAGGTAATAAGAATATTCTTAATAATAATAAATATTGCGCTGTAATAGGTTCAAGAGAACCTACTGAATATGGATTGAAAATATCATATAAGATATCTGAATTACTAAGTAATAATAATGTTATAATAGTAAGTGGCTTAGCTCTAGGGTGTGATACGCAAGCACATTTAGCATGCGTAAATAATAAAAAACCTACTATAGCAATTATGCCATCGGGGTTAGATAATATATTACCTAAACAAAATATTGCATTAGCTGAAGATATTTTAAATCATCAGGGATGCTTGATAAGTGAGTATCCAATAAATACTCAGGTTAGAAAATTTAATTATGTTGATAGAGATAGACTACAAAGCGCTATAAGTAATTCTGTAATATTAGTTGAGTCAAAAATTGATGGTGGCTCAATGCATACTGTAAAATTTGCCGAAAATTATAATGTAAAAGTTTATTGCTGGCAGCATAATGAAAAATATTTAGATACAAATAAAGCATCTGGAAATATACATTTATTAAAAAAAGAAAGTATTACTGCTGTTAAGTCTTCTCAAGACATTAAAGACTTTTTCTTAAATTAACTCTTACTTCATAACAATTATACTATTTATAGTTAACTACCTCGGGGAGTACCCGATTTAGAAAATTACTCATACTGTGCGTAAAATATTTTCAACTGAATTTACTCAACTGAGTAAATATTAATATTTATATAAGCTAGGTAACTCTTAATTTTCTTAAAGAGTAACTCTACATAATGATAATTCTATAGTAAAACTAACGCAAGTTAGTAATATATAATAACAATGCCTAATCAAGTAGACATTTTAAAAAAAATCTTTGGCTATGAAGAATTTAGACAAGGTCAAAATGAAATTATTAGTTCTATAGTTAATAAAAGAAATGTATTAGCTATTATGCCTACAGGTGCTGGTAAGTCTCTATGTTATCAAATACCAGCTATTATTAATGAAAAGAAAACTATTGTTATATCACCTCTTGTAGCTTTAATGGACGACCAAGTAAGTGCATTAAAACAAAATAATGTATCTGCTGAACGACTACATTCTCATATGACAGATGCTGAGAATAAAGAAATATGGAATAGCTTTTGTAATGGAAATATTAAAATACTTTATATGTCTCCAGAAGCTTTAATGAATCAAAATAAAATAAATGTAATAAAGACATTAGATATAGGATTATTTGTAATTGATGAGGCGCATTGTATTTCTAAATGGGGACCAGGCTTTAGAAAAGACTACGAAGCACTATCTCAGCTCAAAGAAATATTTCCTAATGCAAACATATCAGCTTTTACTGCAACGGCAGATAAAGCTACACGCGAAGATATTATGGAAAAGCTAACAAATAATAATTGTGAATTAGTTTTACAAGGATTTAAAAGACCAAACTTAAGTTTAAGTGTTTATCAAAAATTTAATTGGAAAGACCAGCTATTAAGATTTTTATCTGATAGAAAAGGACTGTCTGGTATAGTGTATTGTCTCTCTAGAAAAAACACAGAAGAAGTAGCAGAATTTTTAAATCAAAATGGATTTAAATCTATGGCTTATCATGCTGGACAAAATAAAAATCTTCGTAAAGATAATCAAAATATTTTCATGACAGAGTCTGGTATCGTTATGGCTGCTACCATTGCTTTTGGAATGGGAATAGATAAACCAGATGTTAGGTTTGTAGCTCATATAAGTCTACCATCAAATATGGAATCTTATTATCAAGAAGTAGGAAGAGCAGGAAGAGATGGAAAACCTTCTGATACAATCATGATTTATGGTTTAGATGATTTATTTCAAAGAAGAAGGTTTATTGAAGAAGACGAGAGTAATGAAGAACATAAACGAATGGAGCATAGAAGACTAGACGCTCTTTTGGCTTACTGTGAAGCTTCAAGTTGTCGGCAGGCCGCTTTGTTAGGATATTTTGGAGATAAAACTGAACCTTGCGGTATCTGTGATAACTGCGTAAACCCTCCTAAAATGAAAGATGGAACAATTTTAGCTCAACAAGTACTCTCTGCGATTTTTAGAACAGGACAGTTTTTTGGTTCAACCTATATTATAGATGTTCTAAGAGGTATAAAATCAGAAAAAATATTAAAGAATAAACATCATGAAATTAAAACTTTTGGAATAGGAAAAGAAATACAAAAAGAGTATTGGCAAAACTTTATTAGACAACTGATTTCTGCTAATCACATATCTATAAATATTAAGAAATATGGTGCCTACCAAATAACAGAAAGTGGATTAAAAATATTAAAAGGCGACCTAACCTTTCAATATAAGTCTATTGATGTAAGAGATATTGTTCCACTAAATGGAAATTTAGTAGATTGTAATTCAACAGTGTCAGCAGGAGATAATGCTCGTGTCTGAGCTCCAGATCTAACAAAAACTTGATTAGAATATTTTTCTGCTTCTTCCCCATACTTCTTGATAGGTTTAGTTTTACAAATCTTTGGTGATGCATCTATATCTAAATGACAAACCTTAAATCCTTTATAATTTACAAGATTGATTTTTATATACTGCTTATACTCTACTCCTAAAATATTTATAATTATTTCTGATAAATGATTTTGAAACCTCTCTTCATCTTTAGTTAAGTTAAAAGAATTAATATCACTTTCAATGCCATTGACGGTTTTATCATCATTTATTCCTATTAAAATATTTCCTCCTCTATAGTTTAGCATTCCAACTATTTCTGAAATAAGTACTAGTTCTAAAGATTTATTTAACACATTTAATTTTGTATCCCACCTCAGGCTAGCTTTAAACTCTACTTCCTCGTTTTCTCCGTTTTCTATTAAGTTGTTTATTTTTTGATCTTGATTCTCTTTTTCTAATTGTTCATAGTTTTTTACTTTTTCTAATAATTCATAATTTTTTTTTTGCTTTTCTAATAGTTCCTTATTTTTTATTTTTGAGGTTGGAAATATATACAAATTATCAGCTTTATTTTTAATTATTTTCTTTTTTGCCTCAATAGGTTTACCTGAGCTATTTATAAAGGACGATTCCTCCACTTTCATCCAAGAAGGAGGATTATTAGCTAACTCTTTAAATTCTTTATTAGTGAGCTCTTTTCCTTCAGAGTAGTCTA
>CACHHO010000031.1 GCA_902579545.1 Rhodospirillaceae bacterium
GTTTACTTCAATCTGTCCTGTAACCGGACAGCCTGATTTTGCCACTATAATAATAGATTATGTTCCTAGCTTATTGATTGTAGAATCAAAGTCTTTTAAATTATTTATTCAATCTTTTAGAAACTATGGAATTTTTCATGAAGATGTAACTATAATGATTGGTAAAACGTTAAAAAAGAATTTAAAACCTAAATGGATTAGAATTTTGGGTTTTTTTGCTCCTAGAGGAGGAATTCCGATAGATGTATTTTGGCAATCATCAACCCCTCCTAAGAACATTCATCTTCCTGAAGTTAATGCTAATTTAATAAGTATTAATAGACTAAGGTATTGATTTTGAAAGATATTATTAATAAATATTTAGAAAACAACAAAAAAACTATTGATATTTTAATCAATGCTGAAAAAAAAGAAATCATTTCATCTGCTCGACTAATTATTAATACCATAAATGCAAATAAAAAAATATTAATCTGTGGAAATGGAGGATCAGCATCTGATGCCCAACATTTTGCTGCTGAATTGATAGGAAGATTTAAGAAAGAAAGACAATCATTTCCTGCAATTTCATTGAATACAGATACTTCAGCAATTACCGCAATAGGTAATGATTATGATTTTTCTAAAATTTTTTCAAGACAAATAGAAGGGATTGGAAATAAAGGAGATTTGCTTTTTGCAATTTCAACTAGCGGCAAAAGTAAAAATATAGTAGAGGCAACAGCTGTGGCAAAAAAGAAAAATTTAAAGGTAATAAGCTTAACTGGATCAAATAAATCAAAGCTAGAAAATTATAGTAATATATGTATTAAAGCGCCAAGCAATATTACTTCTCATATTCAGGAGTTACATATTATAATTATACATTTGTTATGTACATTAATTGAATTTAAAATTTTAGAAAAAAATTAAATTGTATCCTAATAAAAATTTATTAATAAATTTAGCTAAAGCTGAAAATTTGATTTGGGATTTATTAGCGCAAGGAGTTGTTAATAAGAGATCTGAATTTCATTGCCCGACATTAAGTACAACTAATAAAAATAAATTAAATTCTAGAACTATTATTTTAAGAAAAGTTATTGAGAGCCAGAAAACTCTTTTTTTCTATACAGATATTAGAAGTAAAAAAATAAGTGATATTATTAGCAATAAAAATGCTTTAATACATGTTTATTATAATAGGTATAAATTACAAGTCCAATTTTATGGTAAGGCCTTTATTGAAAATAAAAATAAAAATACTAAAATGATTTGGGAAAGATTTAAGGACTTTCAAAAAATAAATTATATTTCAAAAAATAAACCCGGAGTAATAATTAAGTCTGATGAAGCCAAATATTATAAAAATATTGAAATTGGTTACAATAATTTTACATTAATAATTTTTAAAATTAATAGAATAGAATGCCTGCAATTGAATAGTGTAAAAAACTCCAGAGCTGAATTTATTTATAAATCAAATTCGACAACAAGAAACAGATTAGCTCCCTAATTTACAAAAAAAAAAAAATATGTTATGAAACTTTTATGGAATTTAATAACATAGAAGTTAAAATAAAAGAAGGCCTTGCCAAAATTACATTAAATAGACCAGAAGTAGGAAATACCCTTAATATTGAACTGGCTAAAGAGCTTTATTATGCAGTAAATATGATCTCAGCTAATAATAATATAAAGGTTCTTATATTAACTGGAAAGGGTAAGTTGTTCTGTGGAGGAGGAGACCTTAAGTTTTTACTTTCCAAGGAGAAAAAAGTAAAACAAACACTTTTACAAATGACACACTATTTCCATGGAGCTATATCTAGAATGGCTAGAATGGATGCACCAGTTATTATTGGTATTAATGGTACAGCTGGAGGAGGAGGATTTAGTTTAGCTATCTCTGGTGATATTATATATTCAATCAAAGATGCAAAGTTTACTTTAGCCTACACCAATGCAGGCCTATCACCAGATGGAAGCTCTACATATTATCTGCCAAGAATAGTTGGTATGAAAAGAGCCAAGGAACTTATGTTAACTAACAGAGTTTTTTCTGCTGAAGAAGCTTTAAGCATGAATTTAATAGATAAGGTTTTAATAAATAATGATGAGTTACAGGAGGCTGTAGAAAATCAAGCAGAAACTTTTCTGAAAGGACCAAAAAAAGCTTATGCTGGAGTTAAGAAACTTTTAAATGTAAGCTTTGATAATGGACTTGAAACTCAAATGGATATTGAAGGTATAAAAATTTCTGAAAATGCAGAAAGTAATGATGGACTTGAAGGGTTAAAAGCTTTTAATGAAAAAAGAAAGCCTAACTTTAATGAATAAAAAATTTACTACTGTTCAATCAAAAAAGATAGCATACGTAGATGAAGGTGATGGTCAACCCATTCTATTTATACATGGAAATCCAACTTCCTCCTATTTATGGAGAAATATTATTAAAGTATTAGTTAATGAAAATAGATGTATAGCACCGGATTTAATTGGAATGGGCGACTCGGATAAATTAGATAATCCATCTCAGGAGAATTATAGTCTGAAAGAACATATAAAATGGTTCGATGGTTTCATTAATAGTATTAACATAGATAAAAAAATTATTCTTGTAATTCATGATTGGGGTTCAGCAATAGGATTTGATTTTGCAAAAAAAAACTCTGAAAGAATTGCTGGTATTGTTTATATGGAAGCTATAGTTTGTCCAATGAAATGGAGTTACTGGCCAGAAGACGCAACCAAGATATTTAAATTAATGAGAAGTGAAGTTGGTGAGGAATTAATTTTAGAAAAAAATATATTTGTAGAAAGAATTTTGCCTTCTTCGGTAATTAGAAAGCTCAGCGAAGAAGAAATGAATCAATATAGAAAACCTTTTCTTAAAGCTGGATCAGATAGACAGCCTACTTTAAGTTGGCCAAGACAAATACCACTAGAGGGCGAACCAGCTGAGGTTATAGATATAGTAAATGCATATGCCGAGTTTATGAAAAAAACTAATATAAAAAAGTTATTTATTAATGCAGATCCTGGTTCAATATTAATAGGTCCACAAAGAGAGTTTTGTAGAAGCTGGAAAAATCAAGAAGAAATAACTGTAAAAGGATTGCATTTTATTCAAGAAGACTCTTCTAAAGAAATTGCTTCTGCAATAAAAAATTGGATAAAAAGTGACTAAATTTCTGTTTTTATTTTTTATATTTTTTAATAAAAACTGCCATATTTAATACAGCCTTTACTGAGTACTCCAGTATTTATAAAAAATTAAAGAACTATAATTTATTAGAAAGGAAATATAAAAAGTATTGACCTGCCTAATAATTATTTATCTTTAGTAATTAATGAAGAAGATTTAAAAGTTTATGAAAAATAAAAAAAAGATAAATATAGAAGATAAAAAAAATATAGGTGGTATACTTTTAGGATGCAAAAGTTAAAAGTTACATTTAGAGTAGCCATTCTTTTATTAATGTTTATTAAAAACTCTTATGCAATAGTATTTTCTAGTGAAGATACAAATTACTTAAACAACAGTGATAAGAAAAAATTTTTACAAAAATGTAATAAAAATAAAATAGAAGATAATTTGGAATGCCTAAATTTTTTAGGAATAAAAATTTTTTTGAATTCTTATAAAGATGAAAAACTTACTAAAGAAAAAAAAATTATAGTAAAAAAAAAATCCATAAAGTATTTAGAATATGCGGCTAGTTTAGGATACAAAGACGCTTATCTAAATTTAGGTTGGATCTATAGTAATGAAGAGTTTGACTTTTATAATTTGGAAAAAAGTTCAAATTATTTTAAAAAAGCCCATGAGAATAGTATAAAGATAAAAAAAAATGTTTCAAAAAATATTATTAATGTAAATCAATCTAAACTATCTAATTCTAATAAGGGCTATGTTTCATTAGCTATAACTCTAATGGAAAAATTATTTTTATATTATAATAAAGGGACAGAAAATAATCACTTTTACTTGTCTAAAAATGAATTTGAGGAGGCAAATAATGTGTATAAAAAGATTATTGGTAAAAGTAACATTTCTGATTTAGATTTTCGAGATATTAAGAAAAAGGTTATTGAGGATAATAAAATTATTATTAGTTTTCTTAAAGTTGATATAAATAATTTTGATGAGCGGTTTAGATTAGATGCTTTAGAAGATTTAAAAAAATTGAAAAACATTTATACTAAATTAAACTAAAACAAAGCATGGAAATGTTATTTCATCAGTTAATTTAACAAATTTTACTTTTACATCTTTACCTATTTTTATTTCTTTAAAGTCTTTAGAAATAATATTACTAGTTAATCGGACTCCTTCCTCTAATAATATGCTAGCAATGATATAAGGTGTTTTGTCTATATAATATTTAGAGCCACCAGGTATATGAGAAATAGTAAAAGAATAAATTGTTCCTTTACCAGATGCTTCTATCCATTCATAATCTTCACTGGCACTAATGCCAGTGTGTGCTAATGAATATAAGAAGCATTTTTTTGATATTTGAGATCTTTTAATCATAAGTTTATTTTCTTTAGCACCATCCCAAAATACTCTAGAATCTTTATCAATTTTTAATTCAAACATTAGTTATACCTCTCTTGAGAGAATAGTTGTTGCGGCACTAGAAAGAACTCCACCTGTACCATGACAAAGAACATTATTTAACTCTTTTTTTAATTGTCTACTTTCACATAGTCCCCACATTTGTCTACAAGCTTCAATAATAGTAAAAATGCTGTACATTCCGGGGTGACAATAGCTTAAACCTCCTCCATTTGTATTTATTGGAAAAGATCCTGAAGGTCCCAGATTATTTCCTTTAACCAAGTCTTTGCCTTCACCAATTTTACAAAATCCAAGAGCTTCTAAAGACATTAATACGGTTATTGTAAAAGAGTCGTATATCATAGCAAAATCAATTTCATTTGAATGTATTTTAGCCATAGAGTAAGCATCCATGCTACTTCTTTTTGCTACTTCTAAAACGGACATATCCTCCATATAATTTATACTAGAATGAGATGACGTTTCTCCAATACCTTTTATAAATATAGGCTCTAATTTAAAATCATTTTTTCGATCAGTATTTGATACAACTATGGCACCTCCTCCATCAGTGACTAAACAGCAATCGAGCTTATTTAGAGGAGTACAAATAGGCTGAGAAGCCAATACATCATCAATAGTTAAAGAGTCTTTTTTATAGGCATTTGGATTAAGCTTAGCCCATTCCCTTGCAGAAACAGCTATTTCAGCCAATGACTCCTTGGTGCTTCCAAAGTCATACATGTGTCTTTGGGCAGCTAAGGCATATGCTCCAACGGGGGACGGGAGTCCAGAAATCATATCAAACTGGCTACTGTATATCGCTGGCCTGTTCAGAAAATTTCTTTCTCTATTTGATTTTTGAGTACTACCATATAATATAAGAACATTATTACAAAGATTATTTTTAATAGCATGATATGCATGGTGGAGGTGAAATATAAAAGCTGAGCCACCAGTGTTTGTGCCATCTAACCATTTAGGATAAGATATACCTAAGTATTCAGTTAAAACATTGGGTTGCATTACTCCAGGACCTGGCATGCCCCAAAGACCAGCAACCGCTAACCCATCAATATCTTCAAAGGATAATCCAGCATTGTTTAAAGCTAATTTTGCACATTCTTTTTGTATACTTAAAACAGAAGAATCGGCTCCTACGCAACCTCTTTCGTCAATTGTTGCATCTGATACTCCAACTATACAGGGATGTCTCATAAAAACCTCCTAATATGGAGGCTCGGAACGGAATCGAACCGCCGTAGACGGATTTGCAATCCGCTGCATAACCACTCTGCCACCGAGCCAAAGTTACAAATTAACATTATAAAATTTTACTTTCAATGTAATTTTAAGATAAAAAAATAAACTTATTTGTATTATTATGATATGATTTTTTATGTCTAAATTATTTTCTAGTTTAAGCATTAGAGGAGTTACATTTTCTAATAGAATAGTTTTATCTCCTTTATGTATGTATTCAGCTAAAGATGGATTACCAAATGACTGGCACTTTTCTCACTTGAGTACTTTTGCTAGAGCAAGGATAGGCTGTATATTTGCAGAAGCTACTGCAGTAAGTTCAGAAGGTATGATTACTCCTTTTTGTTTAGGTTTATGGAATGAACAACAAAAAAATGCATTCAAACCAATAGTTAGTTTTATAAAAAAAATGGGTTCTATTCCAGCTTTTCAGCTTGCGCATGCCGGAAGAAAGGCAGGAACAAAGGAACCTTGGAGAGGAGGATTGCCTTTAGACTTAGAAGATGAAAAAAAAGGTTATGGACCGTGGAATACAATTGCTCCATCTGCTATACCTGTTGCCGATGGGTGGAAAATACCAAAGGAGATGAATGAAAATGATATTGATAGTCTTATAAACTCTTATGTTAAGAGTGCAAAGTTAGCTTTAGAAGCTGGATTTGAGGTTTTAGAAATACATGCTGCGCATGGTTATTTGCTCCATAGTTTTTTGTCTCCAATTGCTAATAAAAGGAATGATCAGTATGGAGGCAGTCTAGAAGGAAGAGCTAAACTTCTAGAAAAAATCACAAAAGAAATTCGAAATAATATTCCTGATAGAATACCTTTATTCTGTAGAATTTCTGCTATTGATGGTATTGAAAATGGATGGGAGTTGGAAGATTCTCTAAAACTATCATCAATTTTATCTAATTCTGGAGTAGATGTTATTGATTGCTCTTCTGGTGGAATATCAGGAAGACCTAGGTTTGCAGTTAAAGATAATGGAGAAATGTTAAAAAATAATATTGAAAGAGGTTTAGGTTTTCAAGTTCCTTATGCAAATGAAATTAGGGAAAAGGTAAGAATTAAGACAATGGCAGTAGGAGTAATAGTTGATCCTGTTCAGGCAGAAAATATTATAATTGAAAATAAAGCTGATCTAATAGCCATGGGAAGAGAATTAATGTATAATCCCTTTTGGTCTTTGCATGCAGCACAGGAATTAGGTGCAGACCCTAAATATTTAATGTGGCCGGACCAATATAGGTGGGGGGTTAATAGAAGAGCTAAAATAGAAAAATTCAGTAATGTTAAATAATTTACTATTTTTGTATATTTGGCATATAATTAGCTAGTAAAAAATATGTCTGAAATTAGATTAAAAAAACAAATAAGTGATTTAAGAAATTCACTATTTGATAAAAAAGAGCAAAAAAAAGATAAAAAGCTCGTACCAGCTAACGTTAACAGTAAGGATCAAAATAAATCTACAGGAATTTTTAATGATGTTAGGTCAATGGATGAAAGGTTAGCAAAGCTAGAAGATACTTTTTATAATTACGCATATGATTCAACAAAAATCCTTACAAGTTTTCATAGAAATACTAAAATTTTAGAAAAATTAATTAATGAAATTTCTGAAAAAAATGAAATTTCTTCTAAAACTATAAATAAAATAGAAAAGCAATTACCACATACATGTCCACTAGTTCCAAAGGATGGAAATGCAAAAGTAAAAAAAAGAAAAGATATAGTAAAAACTATAATTTACTACTTAGGAATACTATTTATTATAGCTGCAGCAGTTTTTTTATCTAATATATTATATGAAATTATTTATTTTAATTTAAAATATTAATATAATTCTTTTTTATTATTTATTAATTATTTATTATTAATTATGACAAATTTTAATCAAATGAGGCAAAATATGATTTTGGGACAGTTTTTGCCAGGTCTTATAAAAGATAATAAAATTTTAGATGCTTTTAAAAATGTACCTAGAGAGAGCTTTTTACCAGATAATTTTAAAGATATTTCTTATAGTGATTTAAATATTAAAATAGGACATAAACGATATATTCCTTCTCCATTTAATTCGGCAAAAATTCTACAAGAAGCTAATTTCAAGGGTAATGAGATGGTTTTGTTAATAGGTTCTAATTATGGCTACGAATCTGTTATTGCTTCAAAAATGGTTGATACAGTTATAGCCATAGAAGAGGATAAAAATATAAAAGAATTAGCAGAAAAAAATTTATATGATTTTAAAATCGAAAACTTAGTATTATTAAACGAGAAACATGAAAATGGTCACAGAAAATTGGGCCCTTATGATATTATAATAAGTTTAGATCCGTTTACTAAAATTACTCAAGTTTTATTAGAACAATTGGCAGAGGGTGGAAAGCTTTTTTATTGTGAAAAATATAATGCTGAAGTTTATGAAAGTAAACTTAATGTATATTATAAGGTAAACAAAAAGTACATAAAAGAAAGATTATTTGACTTAAATATACCTTCTTATATAAATACTGATAATACCGAAAACTCATTTAAGTTAATTTAAATAAATATGAAAAAAAACCTTATTATAACATCAGTGAAAACGCTTTTAATAATTTTTTCAGTTTTATTAATTAGGTCTTTGCAAAGTGATAGCATAAACGACACATTATCAAAAGTATATACCAGTAGTCCATTATTAAAAAGTCAAAGATTTGAGTTAGAAGCCCTTAATGAAGACCTAGCAAAGGCTCTAAGTAATAAAAGACCAAAAGTAAATCTTTATGGAACTATAGGTGCTGACAAAACTAAAACAGTTAGCACATCAAAAATAGAGAGCACTAAAAACAATAACCCTAAATCTATTAGCTTAGAGATATCACAAAATATATATGACTCAGGAAAAAATTCTTTTAATATTAGTAAAACAGATGCATTAATTTTTGCACAAAGAGCAGAGTTAATGAAAGAAGAACAAAAAGTTCTTTTAGAGGCTGTTCATATATATTTAAATTTACTTGCAGCTTATGAAATAAACAAGCTAGCAAGAAAAAACTCTGATGTTTTAAAACAAAACCTTGAGGCTACAAAAAGTAGATTCCAAGTAGGAGAAGCAACATCCACTGATTTATCTCTGGCAAAAGCTAGATACATGAGTGGAAAATCAGATGAAATTAGATCAATAGGAAATGTTGAAAAGGAAAAATCTAAGTATTTTTCCATGATTGGCGAAGAAGCGCCTAAAAAACTTTTTTTTCCTAAGGAGAATTTTAGCATTCCAAATTCATTAAAGAGCATAATTAATGCTACTATTAAAAATAATCCAGAAATTATAGCCAATGGTTTTAAAAAGAAGTCTTCTTATTTTGATATATCAATGGCAATTACTGATTTGCTACCAAAATTAGATTTAAATTTATCTGCACAAAATGCTTGGGCTCCAAATACTTTTTTTGAAGAATACGAAAACTATAAATTGGAACTTAGTTTAAAAGTTCCTCTATATCAAGGAGGAAATAATTATTCTAATATTAGAAAAAAGAAAAAAGAAGCTATACAAATTGGAGAATTGCTTAATTATACAATTAAAAAATTAATAAAGGAGGCTGAATTACTTTGGATAGAACTAAAAAGCTTAGAATCACAAATTAAATCTGTTAGTGCTACAATAAATGCAAATCAGCTAGCTCTTGAAGGCGTTAAAAAAGAAGCAGAGGTAGGAACTAGAACCTTACTAGATATTTTAGATGCGGAACAGGAAGTATTAGAAGAGAGAGTAGAATTAATAAAAGCTAGAAAGGATAAATTTTATACTTTATACAGTTTGATGGAAAAGATAGGTAAACTTAATCCTAGTGATTTACAATTATCAGTTAAAAATTATAATTATGATAAAAGCTATAATTCAGTTAAGAAAATGTGGCTAGGATTTGAAGATAATTAAGAAATACTATATATTGTTAATATGGATGAAAAAAACGAAATTGAAAATACATTAAGTGAAATTAGGAAAACTATGAGCGAGAGCAAACCTGGTTCTAATGAAGAAATTAAAGAAAAGAAATTAATTATTTTAGATAAAATAGTACAAAAGAAAAGTCCTGATAAATTAAAAAAAAAAGATTATGATATTGTACCTAATAAACAAAAAGACTCTAATGAATCTAAAGTTAATAATAAGAGGAAAAAAATCAATAAAAATAACAATGAAACTAATAAAGTGCAAACAAAAAGTAAAGATCCTATAGCTAATTTAGTAGAAAGAGAGATAAAGCCAATTATACAAAAATGGATTGATAAAAATCTCAAGAACTTTGTTAAAACTATAGTTATTGAAGAAATGAAGCTAATAACCAAAGTTACACAAAAACCAAAATAGAGTCCAGTAATGGTGACGAAAACAATTACGAAGGATTTAAATCATACTGAAATAGAAGATCATTTATACCAAAAATGGATGGAAAATAATCTTTTTAAATCAGATGTTTCTTCAAAAAAAAATAAATTTACAATAATGATGCCTCCTCCAAATGTGACTGGAACTTTACATATTGGTCATGCACTAAATATGACAATACAAGATATACTTGCTAGATATTGGAGGATGAATGGTAAAGATGTTTTATGGCAACCTGGTACTGACCATGCAGGAATAGCTACTCAAAAAATTGTAGAAAAAAATCTAAAAGATAATTTAAATAAAACAAAAAAAGATTTAGGAAAAGAAAAGTTTTTAGAAGAAGTTTGGAATTGGAAAGAGAAATCTGGATCAAAAATTATTAATCAGATTAAAAGATTAGGTGCTTCACCAGACTGGAGTAGATCTAGGTTTACCTTGGATCAAGATATGTCAAATGCTGTTCGTTATACATTTAATAAGTTATATGAAAAGGGTTTAATTTATAAGGATAAAAGACTAATTAATTGGGACATAAGTCTTCAAACAGCAGTTTCAGATTTAGAAGTTGAACAAAAAGAACAAAGTGGAGAATTTGTTTTTATAAAATACTTTTTTGAAAATAGTAAAGATTATTTAGTTGTTGCTACTACAAGACCAGAAACTTTATTTGGCGACCAATGTTTAGCTGTAAATCCCTCTGATAAAAGGTATAAAAAAATTATTGGGAAAAAAGTTAGAATTCCACTTACTGAAAAATTAATTCCTATAATAGTTGACAAGCATGTAGATAAGCTTAAAGGAAGTGGTGTATTGAAAATTACACCCGCCCATGATTTTAATGATTATAAAATTGGATTAAGAAATAATTTAGAAATGCTTATAGTTTTTGATAAGCATGGAAAATTGAATAAGAATGTCCCAGCAAAATATAGGGGCATAGATAGATTAAAGGCAAGAAAAGAAATTTTGAATGATTTAAAAGATAATAATAACCTTTTGAAAATAGAAAAGATTATTCATGTTATTCCCTATGGCGATAGATCAGGATCAATTATTGAACCTTATTTGACTGATCAGTGGTTTATGGACGTTAAACCTTTAGCAAAAAAAGTTGTAGAAAAAGTAGAGAATAATGAAACAAAATTTTTTCCTTCTAATTGGTTAAAGACTTTTTACAATTGGATGGATGAAATAGAACCATGGTGTATATCTAGGCAAATATGGTGGGGTCATCGGATACCAGTCTGGTATGGCCCTGAAGGTAAAATTTTTTTAGCTAATAATGAAAAACAAGCATACGATAAGGCTACAAAATATTACGGTAAAAAAATAAAACTTAAAGAAGAAACTGATGTATTAGATACATGGTTTTCATCAGCACTCTGGCCTATGTCTACATTAGGATGGCCAAATACAGATGACGACTATTTTAAGCATTATTATCCTACTGATGTTTTAATTACAGGTTTTGATATAATTTTTTTTTGGGTAGCCAGGATGATGATGCAGGCTGAAGAATTTACAAAAAAAATGCCATTTAAAGAAGTATATATTCATGCTTTAGTTAGAGATAAAAATGGACAGAAAATGTCAAAATCTAAAGGCAATGTAATAGACCCACTAAAGTTAATTGATAGTTTTGGAGCTGATGCACTTAGGTTTACGCTTGCTCTAGTGGCGGCTCAAGGCAGAGACATTAAACTGTCAGAAGAAAGTGTACGATTAAATAGAAATTTTATAACAAAGATAAAAAATGCTTACAATTTTCTAGAAAAAAATAAATGCTTTAATGTCTCTAAAAAAATAACAAGTGAATTTCTGTTGGATGAAAATTTTTGGATAATGAGTTTAATGAATTCTTATATTAAAAAAATTGATAAAAATATTAAATCTTATAGGTTTAATGACGCAGCAAAAAATATTTATAAGTTTACTAAAAATATATTTTGTGATTGGTACTTGGAGTTTATAAAAATATCATTCCATGCAAATTCTAATAATTCACACCAAGAAGAAATTAAGTATTGTGCAAATTTAGTTTATATAAATATTTTAAA
>CACHHO010000032.1 GCA_902579545.1 Rhodospirillaceae bacterium
AGGATATGCTGACAGCTATTCTCCTGATAAAATAGAAAACTATAAGCTTAAATACTTTATGGAAGATATAATTGATATTATAGATTATTTTAAAAAAAAGAATGCAATATTAATAGGACACGACTGGGGAGCACCAATATGTTGGACCTCAGCCGCATATTTTAAAAAAAAAATATCAGCTGTAATCGGTTTGAGTGTACCTTTTACTAAAAGAGGACAGATTTCTAGTTCAAGATTGTGGCAAAAGCTATATAAAAATATTTTTTTCTATCAAAATTACTTTCAAAAAGAAAATATTCCAGAAATAGAATTAGAGGCAAATATCAAGGAATCTCTATTAAAAATATATTATTGGTGTTCTGAAGAAGGGTACGTTGATAAAGTAAAATCTACTAGCAAATTAGACTCAGGTTTATTAGATGGAATCCCTCTTCCTAAAGAAAAAAAACTAAAATGGTTAAGTAAAGATTTTTTAAAAATATTAATAGAAGATTTTAAAAAATCTGGATTTAAAGGCTCCCTAAATAGATATAGAGCTCAGGATTTGGATTGGTTAGAACTCACGGAATTAGATTATCTTAAAGTAACTCAACCAAGTATATTTATTGGGGGTGAGCATGACCCTGTTAGAAGGTTTATAAAAGATTATGATGCATATAAAAACGCTGGGAAATACTGCGACAACTATAAAGGAACTTTTATAATTAAAAACTCAGGTCATTGGGTTCAACAAGAAAAGCCCAATGAGGTAAACAATATAATAAAAGATTTTCTCAACAAAATAAGCTAATTTAAAAACCAATGCATTCTATCTTGTCCAAAGAATAGTGTATCATCTAGAATAAAAGAAGGCACTCCAAATATACCCTTCTCTACAGCAATTGAAGTGACATTTTTGAGTTCTTCTTTAATTTCATGATTTTCAGAAGCATCGAGAAATTTTTTGCTCTCAAAGTTATTTTCTTCAAGTGTGGTTATTATATTTTTGGGATCATTTAAATTAACATTGTCGACCCACATAGCATTAAACATTGTTTCATTATATTTCTCTAATAAACCATTATTCTTTGCATAAATAGCACCCCTCATGAGATAAAGAGTATTGACTGGAAATGCTTCATTCATTTTAAATTTTACATTATAACTGTCAGCATACATTTTAACATCTTTCATCATCCATTTAGCTTTAGGAACTACTAATCCAGGAGGTTTATTATCAGTTGCTTTAAAAATACCGCCTAATAAAACCGGGCAATAATTAACCTTAAGATTATTTTGCTCTGGTTTTGTTAATTGTGTCCAGGCTAAATATGCTGTTGGGCTTCCATAGTCAAAATAAAATTCTATACTTTTCATAAAATTATTATAACTTAATATTTTATGACTAACAAGATACATATTCCAAAAGGATTTAAAATCTATAAAACTATAGAAGGTAAATTTGCTGCACATATTGGCCCTTACTTTATAAAGCATAACTATCCCAATACGATATTTAAAGTTTTTATAGATAACAAATTAAGTAATTTAAATGAAGTAGCACACGGAGGATTTTTGATGTCTTTTGCAGACTCTGTAGGTGGTTTTTATGCTTATAATAATGTAAAAAAACCAATAGTAACAGTTAATTTAAGTAGCAACTTTATAAAACCAGTGAAAATTAATTCATGGTTAGAAGCAAAAGGTACAGTAAAAATGTCTGGAAAAAGTCTAATTTTTGTAGAAATAGAAATGTTTGTTAAAGAAAGAATTGTTTTTTCTTCATCAGGAGTTTGGAAAATAATAAATATTGCGAAACGTTAATTTTAATGTAACATTATTTAAGAATTTGGGAGGTTCTATGAAAAAAATTATATTTACTTTAATTTCTTTTGGTTGCTTAATAATATTTTATGCTTGTGAAAAAAAAGAAACAAAAGGTCCTATTAAAATTGCAGCTATTGAACCTCTTTCTGGTCCTTATGCAGCTGTGGGCAAAGATATTATTGAAGGTATAATTTATTCAGCAGATGTCATAAATCAAAATGGTGGCGTAAATGGTAGGATGATTGAAATTATCCCTATGGATAATGCTATGAAAGCTGAAAAAACTACAGAATTATTAAGAAAAGCCATTGATGATGGAATAAGATTTGTTACACAGGGTGGAGGCTCAAGTCATGCACTTAATATTATTAAACAGTTAGAAAAATATAACTCTAGAAACCCAGGCAAAGAAATACTTTATCTAAATAATTCTGCTGTAACAACCAGCTTTACTAATAAAGATTGTACTTTTTTTCATTTTAGATTTGACTCAAACGTAGACATGAAGGTTGCTGGTCTAGTATCACATATGTCAAAAGATAATTCAGTAAAAAAGGTTTATTTATTTAATCAAAATTACGTTTATGGTCAAACATTTAGGGAAACTGCAACAAGAATGATAAATAATAAGGCTCCTGATATTAAAATTGTAGGAGATGAACTTATTCAGCCTTTTGGAAAAATACAAGACTTTACTCCTTATGTTACTAAGATTAAACTTAGTGGTGCAGATAGTGTTTTAACAGGAAACTGGGGCCCAGATGCTTTTAGATTTGTTAATGCTTTAAAAGACGCAGGAGTAAAAGTTAAATTATTTGGAATTTATATTTCTCAACCTGCAGGAATGGCCGCAATGGAAAAAAACCTTCTTTTTAATGATGTTATAGTAGTAAAAGAATTTAATCCTACCAACTCAAAAGCTCCAAACTGGTACAAAGAATATGAAGCTGGTCATTTGGATGCAGTAGGATACACGCCTGATGCAGACAGGTTTCGTTTTATGTTAGAAATGTTTAAAAATGCTATAGAACAGACTAACTCTTTTGAGCCATTAGATATTGCATATGCATTAGAAGGTATGGAAGGAAGAAGCATTGATGGAGGAAAAGTAATTATGCGAAAAGATGATCACCAAATTCACTTTGATATGCAAGCTTTGTTACTTGTGGACAAAACTGATCAATCTATAATTTATAGGAATCAAGATTTTGATATGTCTTATTCAAATGTAGGCAATATCCCCGTTAAAGATATAACTTTGGATACGTCCTGTAATATGAAAAGACCCAAATAAAAAAGAATGTCTCTTGAAGTTTTAGTATTTATTATTTTTAACGGCCTTCTCTATGGCATGTTTTTATTTATGCTATCAAGCGGTCTAACACTTATATTTGGAATGATGGGTATTCTTAATTTTGCGCATGCTTCATTTTTCATGATAGGAGCATACCTAGGATATCAAATAAGTGAAAACATTAACTTTTGGATTGCATTAATATTTGCCCCTATGCTTGTAGGAATCATGGGCGCTATGATTGAAAAGTATGGTCTTAGAAACATCCATAAATATGGACATATTGCAGAATTATTATTTACATTCGGACTTTTTTATATTATTGAAGAAATGGTTCAATTAATATGGGGAAAAACACCTGTTCCCTATAAAGTACCTGAAATACTTAATTTTCCTTTAATAGAGATAAGTGGCATGTCTTATCCAGCCTACAGTATGTTCAGACTTGTTATATCTTTGTTAATATTTTTAGCTATTTATAGAGTTTTAGCAAAAACTAAAACGGGGCTTATTATAAAAGCTTCTTTAACTAACCCTAATATGGTAGCTGCCTTAGGACATAACGTGCCAAGGGTTTTTAGTAATGTATTTGGATTTGGATGTGCTCTTGCTGGTTTAGCTGGAGTTTTAGCCGGAAATGTAATTGGAACAGAACCTTCGATGGCACTACTTTTAGGACCTATAGTTTTTGTAGTAGTTGTTACCGGTGGGCTTGGGTCAATAAAGGGCGCTTTAGTTGCTTCAATAATTATTGGGTTGATACAAACTTTAACTATTTCTATGGAATACGATTTAAATAGTTTAATAAACTATTTAGGTTTTCAAATTGATATAAATTCTACTATAAATCATTTTACTAGCCTAACTCTTTCTCAGCTGTCTCCCATAGTTCCATATATTTTATTAATTATTGTTCTAATTGCTAGGCCAAGAGGCTTATTTGGGAAAAGAGATGTTTAATAGTATAAAGTTAAAATTTATAAGTCTGTTTATTTTAATACTTTTTTTACTTTTTTTACCTTATATTTTCTCTTCTTCTTTCGCTCTAACATTATTCTGCAAGATGGGTGTTTTAATTATATTTTCAGTTGCGTATAATATGTTATTAGGACAAACGGGACTATTATCTTTTGGACATGCTATTTACTTTGGTTTAGCAGGATATGCATCCATACATATTTTAGCTGCAATTAATAACAGTTATTTACCCTCTTTACCATTAGTATTACTTCCTTTTGTAGGTGCTATAGTAGGACTTATTTTAGGTGTAAGCATTGGCTATTTATCTACTAAGAGACTAGGAACTGCTTTTGCTATGATATCTCTAGGGTTTTGCGAACTCATTACAGCTTTAACATTAATTTTTGTTGTTTTTTTCAATGGAGAAGATGGGATACAAGCAGATAGAGTAACTGGAAATGATTTATTTGGTCTAACTTATGGTCCACAAAGTGAAGTTTACTACTTAATTTTGTTCTGGTGCATTATTACAGTTTTAATAATGTATTTATTAACTAAAACACCATTTGGTAGGATGTGTAATGCAGTAAGAGATAATCAACAAAGAGCAGAATTTATTGGCTATAATGTTAGAAAAATTAGATGGATAGCTTTTTCATTATCAGCAACGTTTGCTGGTGCAGCAGGAAGTTTGCATGCAATAAATTATGAACATATAGGGTTTGAGTCAGTAAGCTTAGTCCAATCTGGAATGGTTTTGTTTATGGCATATATAGGAGGAATAGGTAACTTTTTAGGACCTATTTTAGGAGCAATCTCTCTTACATATTTAGATACAATGCTATCTGATGTAACAGAAGCTTGGGTTTTATATTATGGCGTTATATTTGTATTAGTTATTGCATTTGCACCCCAAGGAATATCTGGAATTATTCTAATGCATTCACCTATATTGAGAAATAATCCTGCTCTACTAAAAAAATTAATTACTCCTTACAGCATATTTTTAGTAAGTATTTTATTACTAACAATAGGTTTTACATCTATAGTTGAATTAATACATTCAATTAAATCTAATCATGAAACATTAAAATTTTTTTGGCTTTCCTTTAATAATAAAAATATTTTAATTTGGCTAGCGCTTGGCTTAATTATGACTTCTGGAGTTATTGCATCAAGAAAAAGCTTTGGCTTAGTTAAAGAAAAATGGAATGAGGTTATGGAAGAAATAAAATTGAGTTTAATAAAATGAATTATCATCTAGAGTTAAAAAATGTTAAGAAGAGTTTTGGATCAACTTCTATAATTAGAGGTGTAAACCTTAATATTAAAAAAGGCGAAATACACTCTTTAATAGGCCCTAACGGAGCGGGCAAATCAACTTTATATAACCTTATTTCTGGTGTATATAAACCAACTACTGGAACCATAAAGTTTAATAATAAAAATATTGAAAACTTACCTTCCTATGAAATTTATAGGCTTGGACTATCAAGAAGTTTCCAAATTACAAATATTTTTCCAAAGATGTCAGTCTTTGAAAATATTAGATGCGGATTGTTATGGAGTATGGGTTACCATTACTCTACTTATAAGATATTGGATAAAGATAAAAATTTGAATATGAAAACAAATGAAATATTAGAACAAATATCACTAAGTAAATTTTCAAAAGAATCTGCAGGGCTACTTAGCTATGCTGATCAAAGAGCCTTAGAGATTGGTATTACTATTGCTGGGGGTGCAGAAACAATTCTTTTGGATGAACCTACTGCAGGAATGTCTAAAAGTGAAACTCAAAGAGCTACAAAATTAATTAGTAATATAGCTAAAAACAGAACTATACTTATAGTTGAACATGACATGGGTGTTGTATTTGATCTTTCTGATACAATTTCTGTTTTAGTATACGGTGAAATTATATGTTCTGATGAACCAGATAAAGTTAAGATTAATAAAGCAGTAAGAGAAGCATATTTAGGGGATTAATAAAAATATATGTTAAATATAAAAAATCTTAATGCCTATTACGGTAAGTCACACATATTACAAGGTGTTAATTTAATAGTTAATGAAGGAGAAATAGTTTCACTATTAGGTAGAAATGGTGTAGGCAGAAGTACAGTAATCAAAAGTATAATGGGTATGGTCAAAACCGATGGATCTATTCTGTTTGATGGAAAGCAGATAATTGACCTTCCTATTCATCAAATATCGAATAGAGGGATTGCTTATGTATCAGAAAATAGAGATATATTTCCAGACTTAACTGTATACGAAAATTTGGAATTAGGTAAAAAAAATAACAATTCTAATATAAAATGGGACATTGAAGAGTTATTTGATTTATTTCCAAATTTAAAAAACAGAATTAATGTTTTAGGTGGAGTATTATCAGGAGGAGAGCAACAGATGTTAACTATTTGTAGAAGTTTAATGGGTTGTCCTAAATTAATTATGATAGATGAGCCAACAGAAGGATTATCTCCTCAAATGGTAAATAACGTGGAAAAATTATTGATAAAAATTGCTCAAAAAGGAGTCTCTATACTGTTAGTAGAACAAAAATTAACTATAGCTTTTAAACTATCAAAAAGGTTGTATGTTATGGGTCATGGAAAAGTTGTTTATGAAGGTACTCCTAAAAATATAAAAGAAAATCAATCTATAATTAAAGAATGGCTTGAGGTTTCTTAATTGTCGCTATTAAAAAATATTAAAATATTAGATTTAACTAGATTTGTTGCTGGCCCTCATTGTGCCTTGGTACTATCTGACTTGGGAGCAGAAATTATTAAAATTGAAAAACCTAAAAATGGCGATGACCTTAGAATTATAGGACCAAAAATTTCAAATATTTCTCTTTGGGCAGCTGTGCTTAATAGAGGCAAAAAATCATTCTCATTAGATCTAAAATCTAAAGAAGGCAGAAAAATTTTCTTAGAATTGGTGAAAAGTGCTGATGTAATTTTAGAGAACTTTCGTCCAGGAGTTATGGAAAAATTAAAGTTAGATTGGAAAACAATTCATAAAATTAATAATAAAGTGATAATGGCAAGAATTTCGGGTTATGGTCAAAATGATTCTACAATATCAAGACAAGCATTCGATGCAACTGTTCAAGCGGAAACTGGATATATGAATATAAGTGGACACGACAATAAACCTACAATGATAGGAACTGTTTTTTTAGATTATACTACAGGCCTCAATACAGCTATTGGTATTTTAGCAGCTTTAAATTCTAGAAATATTTCAGGTAAAGGAGAATTAATAGAAACTTCATTAGTAAGTTCAGCTTTATCATTATCCATGGGAGCTGTACCAGACTTTTATCTTAATAAAAAAGATTTTGGTAAAAATGGTAATTCTGACAGATTTTCATCCCCTTCTAATACTTATAAGGCTAAAGATGGTTTTATTCATATTATGGCTGGAAGTGATGATAGATTTAATGGTTTAGCTAATGCTATGGATAAAAGAGAACTTACCATAAGTAAATTTTACAACACTCCTCAAAAAAGAATAAAAAATCAAAAAAAAATTGATAGGATTGTAAATAATTGGACAAAGAAGATTACAATAAAAGAAATAAGTAAAATGCTATCAAAAAATAATGTTCCTTGGGGTAAAGTAAATAAATTTAGTGAGTTTTTAAAAACTAAAACTGCTAAAAGTTTTATAACTAGTGGCATTGTAGGCAACAGAAATATAAAAGTTCCTGAATGCGCAATAAGAGTCATTAATAAAAAAGGAAAGAAAAAATCTATTGTACCTGAGCTTGGCCAAGATAATTATAAAATACTAAAATCTTTAGGCTATTCTGAAAAAGATATTAATTATTTTAAAAAGAAAAATATTATTTAGGCTAAGCTATTTTGTTTAACCTAGTTTTTGCTAAGTTATACTCTTTGCTGATTCTATCTACCAAATCATTACATGATAGTACGTTTTTAATTGCTCCTATACCTTGTCCACATCCCCATATATCTTTCCATGCTTTCTTTTTATCCATACCTTCTGAAGAACTAAAGTCCATTTTAGATGGATCACTTTTAGGTAAATTGTCTGGATCAAAACCTGCAGCTGCTAAAGAAGGTTTTAAATAGTTTCCTTTTACTCCTGTGACTAAATCGGTATAAACTATATCATTAGAATTATATTTAGTTATAGCTTCCTTATAACCATTAGTAGCATTTGCCTCTTTAGTAGCAATAAATGCTGATCCTATGTAAGCAAAATCTGCTCCACATGCTAATGCTGATAATACTCCTTGACCTGTCGATATAGAACCAGAAAGAGCAATAGGACCATCAAACCATTCTCTTATTTCTTGAATTAGTGCAAAAGGAGATATTGTACCAGCATGACCACCTGCTCCAGATCCTACCGCTATAAGACCATCTGCTCCCTTTTCAATTGCTTTTTTTGCAAAAAAATTATTAATAATGTCGTGCAGTACAATACCACCATAACTGTGAACGGCATCATAAACTTCAGGTCTTGCACCTAAAGATGTAATAACTACAGGAACTTTATGCTTTACTGTAAGTTCCATATCATGTTCTATCCTATCATTAGTTTTATGAACTATTTGATTAATTGCAAATGGAGCAGCCGGTTTATCTGGGTTTAAATTATTATAGTTATTGAGTTCTTCTTTAATCTCAAACAACCAGTCATCCAAAACTTCTTTTGGTCTTGCATTCAAAGCAGGAAATGAACCTACTATCCCAGATTTACATTGTTCAATTACTAATTTTGGATTAGATACTATAAAAAGGGGTGCGCCAATGATAGGTAATTGTAATTTTTGTTTTAATTCACTACTATTCATATATATATTAATATATAATAAATTATAAATATACAATACTTTTTGAGGTTTAAATGAATAATGATATTTTAATAGAAACTAGTAATGATATTTTAGATATTAAATTTAATAGACCAAAAAGCAAAAACGCTATAACACGAGAAATGTTTGAAAAAATATTAAATTCTTTAGAAGAATGTCAAGAAAACCATAATATAAAGGCTATATTTTTAAGTGGTGAAGGAGATGCTTTTTCGGCTGGAGGAGATGTTAAAGATATGGCCTCTAGAGAAGACCATAGTAGTCTTCAAGAAAAAACTGCTTCACTTAGAAGAATAATGAGAGTCTCAGAGTTACTTTATACATTACCTATACCAACAGTTTCTATCATAAATGGGCCTGCAGCTGGTGCTGGATTAGCTTTAGCATTAGCATGCGATATGAGAATTGCTACTGAAAATGCAAAATTTGTAACTGCATTTTCAAAAATTGGTTTTTCAGGAGATTTTGGTGGCAGTTTTTTTCTTACTAAAATAATAGGAACTTCTAGAGCAAGAGAGCTTTTTTACTTTTCTGATGTAGTTGATGCTGAGAAAGCCGCTGAAATGGGCCTTATTAATCATTTGATAAATAATAATAAACTTAATTACTTCATTGAAGATTTAAAAAATAAATTTCTAAACCTTCCACCTATTGCTATAAAATATATGAAAAAAAATCTTAATATTGCTGAAGAGGGAGACTTGAACTTATCTCTTAATCAAGAGGCATTACATATGATGATTTGTAGCGAAACAGAAGACCATAAAAATGCAGCCAAAGCATTTGTTAAAAAAGAAAAAGTAGTGTTTAAAGGTAAATAATTATATTTTTTTTTTAAGTTTTTTTATAATACTCCTATGTTCTTTATGGTTATGACTAATGCCCTGAAATAGTGCACAAAAGTCTAAAAACTCATTTAAACTTAGCTTTGACCCCATTTTTAACAATCTCTTTGTGTAACGAATTGTATTTTTTGGTTTCTTTGCAATCTCATTTGCAAGTTTTTTTGCCTCTAAGAGTAATTTAGAAGACTCTACTTTCTTTAATATTAAACCTAAATTTAATGCTTCTTCTGCAGTAACCTTTCTACCTGTTAAAGTTAATTCCGCTGCTTTTTGATAACCTATTAACCTTTGTAAAAAAAAGGCACCTCCATCTCCTGGTATTATACCCAAATTAATAAAACTTTCAGCCAAATAGGCATTATTTGTCATAATTCTAAAGTCACACATACAAGCTAAATCTAGTCCTGCTCCTATTGCTGGACCATTTATAGCTGCAATAGTTGGAATTTCTATTTTTTCCATATGAATTGGTATTTTTTGTATGCCATAACGATATTTTTTTTCTACTTCATCTACAGAACCAGAAAATGATCCATTTTTTCTTAACATTTCTTTTACATTACCTCCAGAAGAAAATGCTTTTCCCTCTCCCGTAATAATTAAAACGGAGACCTTATTACTTAGATTAATAAAATTAACAGTATTAATTATATCTTCTATTAAGTGGGATCCGGTAAGAGCATTTCTAATGTCATTTCTACAAAAAGTAAGAACACCCACTTTATTAGCTATACTAAGTTTTGAGTCAATTAAATTCAGTTTATTTAACATTTTTTTCAAATTAAGATTAAAGTTAATCCCCTAGTCTACTTAATTTAATTATAAGCACTTTCAGAATGACTACTTCTATCTAAACCTGCTTCTTCTTCTTCAGAAGATACTCTAATACCTATTGTTTTCTTGAGAACTATTAATATAAAAAATGAAGCTATACCTGACCACATAGCTACAGCAAAACTTGCAATAATTTGCACATTAAATTGTTCTAAAATACTTACTTCAGAATGCCCTAAACCTCCAAACATTTTAGAGCCTAATGGAGCTAAAAGAAGTGTTCCCAGCAAACCTCCTATGCCATGTACAGCAAACACATCTAAAGTGTCATCTATTTTAAGAATATTTTTTACGAAACCAACCATATAGTAACATATTAATGCAGCTAAAATTCCTATTATAAGGGCACCGCTAGGCCCAACGAAACCGGAAGCAGGAGTTATTGTCGCTAAACCTGCAATACAACCAGTAGCAATACCTACTAATGTTGGTTTGCCATGTTTAAACCATTCTATTACCATCCATACAAATGCAGCGGTTGCAGCAGATATGTGCGTAACAGTCATAGCCATTCCAGCATTCCCATCAGCTGCTAAAGCACTTCCTCCATTAAAACCAAACCATCCTACCCATAACATGGACGTTCCAATCATAGCTAAAGGTGGACTATGAGGTATTAATTGTTTTTTATTATTTCTAGGCCCTAATAGATAAGCGAATACCAACGCTGCAATTCCACAATTAAGATGAACAACTAATCCTCCAGCAAAATCTTGTACACCCATTTTAGCAAGCCAGCCTCCTCCCCATATCCAATGAGTAACTGGAGCATATACTATAATTAACCATATAAAACTAAAAACTAAAACTGCTAAAAATTTAGCTCTTTCAACAAATGCTCCTACTATAAGAGCGGGAGTAATAATTGCAAATGTCATTTGAAACATAAAAAATACAGTTTCTGGTAATCCAGCAAATTCTGATTCGGTACCTACATTTGATAAAAAAGCCTTAGATAAATTACCGAAATACTCTCCTGTGTCAGTAAAAGCAATACTATATCCAGCCATAAACCATGTTATGGACATTAAACAAGCTACAGCGAAACATTGTATTAATACAGAAATTAAGTTTTTAGAATAAACCAAACCTCCATAAAAAAGTGCTAAACCTG
>CACHHO010000033.1 GCA_902579545.1 Rhodospirillaceae bacterium
TAATGAAGGTCTTAAAGCAATGTTTACCATGATGAATAATGCTAGATTAAATGTTGGAGTTCAGGGTCTAGCTATATCAGAGAGGGCGTACCAAAAAGCTCTAAGTTTTGCTAAAGAAAGAAAACAGGGAACTTCTCTTAATAAAAATATAAAAGGAAATATAGAAATAATTAATCATCCTGATGTGAAAAGGATGTTAATGGAAATGAGATCACAAATTGAAGCTATGAGAGGCCTTTCTATTATTACAGCTAATTTTTTAGATCAATACAAAAACTTTCCTGATACCAAGGAAGGAAAAAATAGTTTATTTATATCTAATTTATTAACCCCAATAGTTAAAGCATGGTGTACGGATCAATCTGTTATCATTACTTCATTAGGCGTACAAATTCATGGAGGAATGGGTTTTATTGAAGATACTGGAGCGGCACAATACTTTAGAGACTCTCGTATTTTACCGATATATGAGGGAACAAATGGTATTCAAGCGCTTGATTTACTGAGGCGCAAATTATTTCAAGAAAATGGGGAAACTTTTAAAAACGTTATCCAGATCATTGAAAAAACCCTAGAAGAATGTAAAGTAGAAGAAAATATAGAAATCGTATCAATTTGCGATTTACTAAAAAAATCTCTTAAGGTATTAAATAATTGCGGACTATGGCTTACACAGAGTTATATAGAGAATCCAGAAAAAGCTGCTGCAGGAGCAACACCTTTTATTAGCATGTTTGGATGGATTTTGGGCGGTTGGGTGATGGTTAACTCAGCATATAAATCTCACCAAATACTTTCAAAAAAACCAGATGATAAATTTTCTAAAGAAAAAATTAATACTGCTATATTCTATTGCAAAACCTATCTTCCTATAGCTATTTCTTTAGAAAGCACTATAAAAAATTCACATTTTCCTTTAGAAAACTTCGGTTAACTTTTTAATTTAATTTTGCCAGTAAATGCTATTTCATTATAAATATTAAAAAATATAAATATATATATTATCAGAACATTTCTTTGTAGCATATATTTTTAATAATATCTTCTGATTTACATAGATTGGCTTATTAATTTTAAACTGAAAGTATTTAATTTTATTACCATATAAAGAGTGACATTCGCATAATACTTTAGTAGCAATTAAGGGCCCATGCACTAGTAAGTCCTTATGCCCCTCTACTTTTGTAGCAAAATTATAATCATAATGTATTTTATGACTGTTATAGGTCAGCGCTGAATATCTAAATAAGTCTATATTATTATAACTAAAAGCTTTTTTCTTAATCAGCTTAAGTCCTAATAGAATATTTATTTTATTATTTTTTTTTGAAATATGGTTGTTCTTAATAAAAACTATTGACTGACTTTCTTTAAGCAATACATCTTCTGAATCTTTGTAAATACTTTCAACAGTAACAAAATATAAATAATTATTATTACTTTTTTTTTTTATAATAGATTCAATATTTGTTTGCTTTTTTATCTTTTTATTTAAGCTAATATTTTTTTTAAAAAATAATTCAGAACCTGCAAACATTCTTTTATAACCCTTTAATAAAGGAAAAAAAGTACCTCTTTTGGGATGACCGTCATTTCCTAATTCTTTTAGAGAATAATTTTCATTAAAATAAATCCAATGTGCTCCATAAGGTAAATAGCTTTTATTCAGATTAAATTTTATATTTCCAATAATGTTATTTAATAAATTTAATTTATTTTTTTCTAAATAGTCGTATTTTATTTTTTTTTTCATTTTTTTTGAAATTCTTTTTTAATTTTAAGTGTATGCTCTCCTAACTCAGGAATTTTTTTAAATTTATTTTTATTCTGTAAAGTTACTGGAGGAATAAACTTTATTTGGCTTTTATTTTTTCCAATTATGGCTGTATTAAGTTGAGGATGTAATGAAAAATCTTTTATATTATTTAGTAAGCCAAATGCTATTTTTGATTTTTTAAATTCCTTAATAAGAAACATTGAAGTTTTACTCTTAAAAGCTTTCTGTATTAACTTATTTAAAACCTTTTTATTTTTTAGCCTAAGAGTAGGGTTACTAAACTTACTTATGAGGTCTGTTGATAATTTTAAAATACTATTTGAAAAAACTTTCCACTCTCTTTCATTTTGAATAGAGAATAAAAAATTTTTCTTATCTTTTGTTATGAAACTTCCATAGGGCACTATAGAGGGATGAGAAAGACCAACTCTTTTTGGTGACTTTTTTGTATACAAATATTGTAAATAAGGTACATTCATCCATTCACTTAAACTCTCAAATAAAGAAATCTTTATAGCACTACCTTTTCCCGTATAATTTCTTTTTATTAGAGCTTCTAAAATTAAAGAATAAGCATTCAATCCACAAGCTATATCACAAACGGAGACTCCAACTCTACCGGGTTCTTCTTCTGATCCTGTTATGCTACATAGGCCTGTTTCAGCCTGTACTAGAAGGTCATATGCTTTAAGTTTTGAATATGGCCCCTTTTCGCCAAACCCGCTAATATCGCATGTAATAAGTTTTTTATTACTTTTTCTCATACTAAGACTATCTAGACCAACTTTTTTTAAAACGTTAGGTCCTAAATTTTGAACAAAAATATCTGCCTTTGATATTATACCTTTAAGAAGCTTTACATCTTTTTTTTCTTTAATGTTTGCAATTAAACTTTCTTTTCCTCTATTTAACCAGACAAAATATGTACTTTCTCCTTTTACAAATTTGTCATAGTACCTGGCAAAATCTCCTTCTTTCCTTTCTACTTTAATAACTCTTGCTCCAGCATCAGCCAATTTAGCTGTGCAGTAAGGTGCTGCTACAGCTTGTTCTATTGATACTACAAGTTTATTTTTAAAAAAATTACTCATATATTAATAAGATCTAGGAAAGCCTAAAATTTTATGAGATACATAAGCAAGAATCATATTCGTTGATACTGGAGCAATTTGATATAAGCGCGTTTCTCTGAATTTTCTTTCTATATGATATTCTTCTGAAAAAGAAAAACCACCAAAAGTTTGCATTGTTGCTTCTGCAGCATCCCAAGATGCCTCAGCTGATAATAATTTAGCTATGTTAGCTTCTTGTCCACAGTTTTTCTTATTATCATATAAATTACATCCTTTTTGTAATAGTAGTTCTGCTGCTATCATTCTTGAGTAAGCCTTTGCAATAGGAAACTGTATAGCTTGATTTTTTCCTATTGGTCTTCCAAACACCTCCCTATCGTTTGCATATTTTGTACTTTTATCTATAAAATATTTAGCGTCTCCTATACATTCTGCTGCTATTAATAATCGTTCAGCATTTAGACCATCTAGTATGTATTCGAAGCCTCTTCCCTCTTCCCCTATTAAGCAATTCTCGTTTACTTCTAAATTATCAAAAAAAACTTCAGTTGAAGAATGATTTATCATTGTTTTTATTGGCTTAATATTAATTTCTTTATTTATATAAGGTCTCATATCAATTAAAAATAATGATAAACTATTTCTTTTATTTTTTTCTTCTTTATTTGTTTTAGCAAGCAATAACATTAAATCAGAATATTCAGCTCTACTTGTCCATATTTTTTGTCCATTTATATTATATTTGTCACCTTTCTTCACAGCATATGTTTTTATTGACATGGTATCCGTTCCACTAGTTGGTTCTGTCACTCCAAATGCCTGAAGTCTTAAATCTCCATTGGCAATGTTACTTAAATATTTGTCCTTAAGATATTCAGACCCGTGCTTTAATAAAGATCCCATAATGTACATTTGCGCATGACAAGCTGCCCCATTACCTCCACTTCTATGAATTTCTTCTAAAATTACAGAAGCAGCTCTAATATTTAAGCCACTACCTCCATATTTTTCAGGTATTAAGCAAGCTAGATATCCTGCATTAGTTAACTCATTTACAAATTTAGTAGGATATTTTCTTTTCTGATCTAATTCTCTCCAATAATCTTCTGAAAACTTTTTGCAAACACTTCTAATTCCTTCTCTTAAATCTTGCCAATCTGTATTAGTTTCTATCATTTTTTTACATTATTAAGATATCATTAAATAAAAAAAAAAAAATTGATAAAATAGATTGAATTTATTATGTATAATCGTATATAATAAATTATGCTGTTAGATCCATATAAAAGACCTGTTAACTATCTACGAGTATCAGTCACAGACAGATGTGACTTTAGGTGTCAATATTGTATGTCTGAAAACATGAAATTTCTTCCTAAGAAAGATTTGTTAAGTTTGGAAGAGATAGAGAGAATATGTATAAGCTTTGTAGAGCTTGGAACAAAAAAAATAAGAATTACTGGCGGAGAGCCATTGGTAAGAAAAGGTGTTATGGGTCTATTTAAAAATTTAGGTTCTCTTTTATCTAATGGACAGTTAAAAGAATTAACTCTTACTAGTAATGGATCTCAATTAGAAAGATTTGCCGATGAATTATATGGTTATGGTGTAAGAAGAATAAATGTTTCTATAGATACACTAAACCCAAAATTATTTCATGAACTTACTAGAAGAGGAGATTTAGAGAAGGTTAAAAGAGGCATTGATAAGGCTCTTAAGGTTGGTTTGAAAGTTAAAATAAACACTGTTGCTTTAAAAGAAACTAATGAAAATGAATTAATTAATATTATGAATTGGGCTCATTCCAAAGGATGCGATATAACCTTTATAGAAACTATGCCTTTAGGAGAAATTGATGTTGATAGAACAGACCAATTTCTTCCATTATCAAAAGTGAAAGAAATGTTTTCAAAGTATTATAAACTTTCCCCAAGTAAACATTATACTGGTGGCCCCTCAAGATATTATGATAATGAAGAAACAGGACATAGAGTTGGTTTTATTACTCCTCTTACTCATAATTTTTGTGAACTTTGTAATAGAGTGCGCTTAACCTGTACAGGAAAACTTTATATGTGTTTAGGCCAAGAAGACTCAGCTGACTTCAGAAGTGCCGCTAGATCAAAAGATTGGAAAAAGGATTTAAATGATGCCATTTGTGAAGCAATATCAAGAAAGCCAAAAGGTCATGACTTCGTTATAAGAAGAAAACAAGCTCCATCCGTTAATAGACATATGAGTGTTACAGGTGGATAAAATATATGAAAATTATTAAACCTTTTTTTTTAGCTGCTAAGTCAAAAAAAGCAAGGGATGCTCTAGAACTATTAAAAAAAAAGTATACGAATTTTTCATTAAAAAACTGTAACGTAGTTGTCGTTCTTGGTGGAGATGGAACTATGCTTTCATTAATTAACCATAGTAATTATTTAAAAAAAAAAATATATGGTATGAATAGAGGTACAATAGGTTTTTTAATGAACCGTTTTGAACCTAATGCTCTTATTGAAAGAATCAGAGCATCTAAAGAGACTAAATTAAATCCTATTCATATGAAAGTTATTGATGTAAACAATAAGTCTTTTAATGCTTTCTCCTTAAATGAAGTATCTCTATTAAGACAAAATAGATTTGCAGCTTTCTTAAGAGTGAAAGTAAATAATAAAGTAAAAATTAATAAATTAGTTTGCGATGGTGCATTAGTTTCTACACCTGCAGGTAGTACAGCTTATAACCTTTCAGCACATGGGCCTATTCTGCCTCTAAACTCGCCTTTGTTGGCTTTAACACCTATTTGTCCATTTCGTCCAAGGAGATGGAAAGGTGCAATACTTCCAGAAAAAAGTAAAATTACTTTTGATATTATAGATCCAAAAAATAGACCTGTCAGTGCCACAGCCGGACAAGAAGAAATTAGAAATGTAAAAAAAGTAGAAGTAACATGTAATTTAAGAAAGACCTTAAAATTATTGTTTGACAAAACCTATAATTTAGAAGAAAAAATTCTTAACGAACAATTTAAACTATAATTAATATGAAAAAAAAAATTAATGCAATTATATCAGGTGGAGCTTCTGGATTAGGCGAAGCAACAGTTAGAAAAGTAATAGAATATGGTGGAAAAGCAACTATATTGGATAATCAAGAAAATAAATGTATTTCATTATCAGAAGAATTAGGAGATTCATGTTCATTTGAAATAACTGATGTAACTAATGAATTAAGTATTGAAAAAGCCATATTAAATACTATTGAAAAGAACGGAAGTCTAAATTTATTAGTAAATTGCGCTGGTATAGGTATACCTGGAAAACTTATTGGAAAAGACTCATTACATAGCTCAACTATTTTTGAAAAGGTTATAAAAGTGAATTTATTAGGGACCTTTAATTTAATTAAGTATGCTGCAGATAAAATGAAAGATAATATTCCAGATGATGAAAACTTTAGAGGCGTAATTGTAAACACCTCATCAATTGCAGCTTATGACGGGCAGATTGGGCAGGTAGCTTATAGTGCATCCAAAGGTGGGGTCGTTGGTTTAACTTTGCCTGTAGCTAGGGAGTTAGCTAAATATGGTATAAGAGTCTGTACGATAGCACCCGGCTTATTTGAAACACCTATGTTGAAAGGATTACCAGAAAAAGCATATGAAGCTCTCTTGGAAACAACTTTGTATCCAAAAAGGCTTGGTAAACCCGAAGAATATGCAAAGTTGGTATTATCTATATTTGAAAACAATATGCTTAATGGAGAAATAATAAGACTTGATGGATCTATAAGACTTGCTCCGAAATAATTACAACCTTTTTATTATATCATAAGTAGCATTAGCAAGAGGTTCAACATCTTTTCCAATGTCTTTGGCAGTTGCTGAACTTTCATTCCCATTAACAAATCTAGCATATACTCCTTCAAGAATTGCAATAGATCTAAATAAAGATAAAACTACATAAAATGTAGGATCAAAATTTTTAATTTTCCTAACTTTGCAATATTCATTAACAAGATTATCTACGTTAGGTATATTTAGTTCGCCAAGGTTTGCTCCTTTTAGTCCATGTCTTTCTCCATAAGGAATATAGTGAGCATATAAAAAATATCCTAAATCTGCCAATGGGTGTCCTAATGTAGATAACTCCCAATCAAGTACTGCTTTAATGGAAAAACTATTGCTATGACATATTGTATTTCCTATTCTATAATCACCATGAACTATAGTAGTCTCGTCATAATTTGGTATATTGCAATTGAGCCAATTAATTATATCTTGCATAATAGGTAATTCTCTTTGTTTAGATAAGTGCCACTGTTTTTCCCACCTATTAATTTGTCTATTAATATAATTTCCTATTCTCCCGAAATCTACTAAATTTACTTCTTTATAATTTATATTGTGAAGATTAGCTAACATATGAACTAATTGAATATAATATGTATTTCTTCCATTTTTATCGTTTATATCTAAAATATTTTCATAGACCCTGCCTTCCACCAAATCCATAATATAAAAAGGTGTTCCAATTATACTATCATCCTCACAGATTTCGATCATTTGAGGACATGGTACATTTGATTTAGCAAGCGCTTTTTGAACCTTATACTCCCTTTCTATAGCATGCGCTGAGGGTAAAAGTTTTCCAGGAGGTTTTTTTCTTAATATTATTTTTTCTCCATCACCAAAAGTAATTACAAAAGTAGGGTTAGATTGGCCTCCAACAATTTGTTGAATATTTTTAAAACTCTTAAATGTAGGTAATCTTTCTACAAACCAAGCTTGAAGTCTTTCAATATCAAAAGCATGGTTTTCACGAATTTCTATTAAATTATTAGGGTCCATTTAAATCAATTATATTTTCTTAACTCAAGCTTTGCTATTTGATTTCTGTGGACTTCATCTGGGCCATCAGCTAATCTAAGTAATCTTGCTTGTGCGTAGGCCTGTGATAAACCAAAATCCTCACTCAATCCTCCGCCACCATGAGCTTGAATCGCCCAATCTACTACTTTACATGCTATATTTGGTGCAGCTACTTTTATCATAGCTATTTCCATTCTTGCTTCTTTATTACCTGAAACATCCATCTTATGTGCAGCATTAAAAGTTTGTAATCTTATTTGATCTATAGCTATTCTTGCTTCAGCTATCCTTTCTTGAGTAACAGTTTGAGATGATACAGGCTTGCCAAAAGCCACTCTTGCTTTAGTTCTTTTACACATTTTTTCTAATGCTACTTCTGTTAATCCAATTAATCTCATACAGTGATGTATTCTTCCAGGTCCTAGTCTACCTTGTGCAATTTCAAAGCCTCTTCCTTCACCTAATAATAAATTTTCTTTTGGTACACGTACATTTGTAAATGAGACTTCAGCATGACCATGTGGTGCATCAGTAAAACCTAGCACTGGCAAGTATCTTTCCACCTTAATACCATCAGTATCCATTGGGACAACAATTTGTGATTGTTGTTTATGTTTATCTGGGTTATTTGGGTCTGTTTTTCCCATAAAAATTAAAACCTTGCACCTTGGATCCATAGCTCCAGATGTCCACCATTTTCTCCCATTTATTATATAATCATTGCCGTCCTTTTTTATACTGGCTTCAATATTGGTTGCATCAGAAGAAGCAACTTCAGGCTCCGTCATTGCAAAACCCGACCTTATTTCTCCATTTAACAAGGGAATTAACCACCTTTCTTTAAGTTCTTCACTTGCATATCTTTCAAATACTTCCATATTTCCTGTATCTGGGGCATTACAGTTAAAGATTTCTGGAGCATATGGCGACCTCCCCATAATTTCACATAGTGGAGCATAATCTAAATTAGTAAGGCCTGCTCCTTTTTCGCTTTCAGGCAAAAATAAGTTCCATAATCCTTGACTTTTAGCATTTTGCTTTAATTCCTCTATTATACTTGATGGCTCCCATATGTTACCAGAATTTATCTCTTTAGTTATATTATCTTCATTAGTATAAACATATTTATGCATAAATACTTTTAACTTTTCCTGTAATTCGTACGATTTTTTCGAAAATTCAAACATTCTTCTCACCTATTTTTTTGTTTTTTTAAAATATAAATCTCAATCCATTTACCTTTAGCAGCATTAAAACCTTCAAGTTTTTTTATTTTAATATAACTTAATTCAGCATTATTAACAATTTCAATAAAATTGATATAGTAGTTTTTTTCAATTATTAAATAATCATATTCTTTATAGCTAGATAAAAAATTTTCTATGTTATAAAAAACCCTAGTATCAGTTCCTAATTCAAATATTAGACTAGGTTCATTATAACCTAGTACTGAAATTTTTTTATTGTAATCATATTCAGTTTCCATTTTAAGACTATTTGAAATATTTTCGCTTATCCAAATTTTATTTAAATTTGGAAGAATTTTAAGGTAAAGTAATAAAGTGAATATAGTTGCGTAACCTATTAAAAAAAAGAATAAAAGTTTTATTTTTCTTCTTATCAAAAAAATTACAAAAACATTATTTAAAACAAATAATATCGATAATTCTATTAAGAAGTGGTTATTTGCGTCACTGTATACTTCTAGTGTTTTATGTAAAATGAATAATAACGAATTACTAATAATAAAGTAAACAAGATATCCAAAATAAGCATAATTAGTAAAAAAGTAGACTTTGCTTTCTTTGTATTTGACCAATGTTAAACCTACTAAAATTGATATTGCAGGGTATATAGGTAAAATATAGTGAGGAAGCTTTGTAGGAATCAATTCCATTACAATTAGGCAGGGGAGAATCCAGCTTACTAAAAAAAATATTTTTCTATCTTTAAATTGATTCTTCAAATAATGAATTGTAGGAAAAATAAAAATTGTATATGGAAAAAAAAATACAAAAAAACTCAAAGAATAAAAACCAATAAAAGCACTGTGATTTTCTTGTACACGTAATGCTTTACCTAAAAAATCATGTAAAATAGACTCATTAATAAAATTATATTGTTCTTGAGGAGATAGAAGAGAAAACCACATAGTAGTAGATATAATAACAATAAGTATTCCTAGAACAGGTTTGCTTTGAAGTATCCAATGTATCTCTTTTTTTTTAATTGATATAGTTAAAACTGTTAATATAACTAATATTAATAATATAGGACCCTTTATTAAAATAGATAAGCTAAGCCCACCCCAAAGAAGTATAAAATTTATAGTTTGTTTTTTTTCCTTAATTCCTAAAAAATAATTAAATAGTGTTAAATATACTAAAATTGTACAAAATAATAATGTAGCATCTGTTTTGGCTATATGCGCCTCTGCTATAAATAAAATATTACTGCTTAATATAATTGAGCTGTAAAAAGCAATTTTCTTAGAAAATATTTGTTTATTCATGTAAAAAAATAATAAAATACTTAAAAGACAAGAAATAGCAGATATTATCCTATATTTCCAAATACTATTATTTATAATATGAAAGCTTTTATCACCTAATTCCTCAATTTTTGAGAGTATATTTACAGAAATAGATTGTAACCAATAAATTCCAGGCGGTTTTTTGCTTCTATATTCATTTTGAAACTTAATACTAAAATAATTATTTTGCTCAATCATTTGTTTGGTTGCTTGAGCAAATCTAGCTTCATCTCTATCTAGAACTGGCAAAGAATTTATACTGGAAAAAAAAAGACTAACTGATAATAATAATAATATAAGTAATTCTTTTATAGGAAAAGCTTTCATTTAATCAGTCTTTAAATTATATGTATTCATTAATATGCTAAAAAACAAACTAAATAAAGGTAAATCAGTAAAAACTAGTATTGCAATTATAGGAGCAGGCGTCTCAGGGTTAACTACAGCCATGCTTATGTCAGAGAAATATAATATTACTTTATTTGAGATTAATAATTACTTGGGAGGCCATGCAAAAACCTTAGAAAAAAAAATAATCCAGAATAAAAAGATAAAGAATATATCGTTCGATATAGGCTTTCTAGTCTATAATAATAAAAATTACCCTCTATTTTCAAATCTTCTAAAATTATTAAAAGTTAAAACGGTTAAAAGCAATATGTCATTTTCTGTGAGTGATAAAAGTAATAATTTTGAGTATTCGAGTAGCAGTATTATGGGATTAACAGACAATTTTAAGAATATCTTTAAATTTAATTTTTGGATAATGCTTAAAGACATAAAACTTTTTTACAAATCCTCAAAAAAAATTCTTCATTCTAAAAAACTTTTTAAAAACAATGACACCGTAAGAAATTTTCTGGAAAAAAATAATTTTAGTAAACTTTTTGTTGATGAACATTTTTTACCTATGTGTGGAGCAATATGGTCAATTTCTTTTTCTAAAGTATTAAATATGCCGATAAAAACTATATTGATATTTTTTAATAATCACGGTCTATTAAGTTTTTTTGGTAAGCCAGAATGGAGAACCATAGAAGGAGGCAGCAAAAATTATGTAAATGAGATGAAAAAAAATATAAAAGGAACAATTCACTTAAAAGAAAAAGTTATAAAAGTAAAAAGGAATAAAAGTAGCATCATAGTTATTTCAAAAAATTATGAAAAAAAGTTTGATAAAGTAATATTTGCTACACATCCAGATGATACCTTAGAACTAATCGAAAAACCTGATAAAATTGAAAGTAATATATTGTCTAGTTTCAAATATGAAAATAATAAGATCTATATTCATCAAGATAAATCATTAATGCCTAAAAATAAAAATGTTTGGTCTTCATGGAATGTAATTTCAAATAAGAGAAATAATAATAAAAATATTTGTGTTACTTATTGGATAAATAGATTACAAAATATTAAAACTTTACTACCTATACTTGTTACCTTAAATGCAAA
>CACHHO010000034.1 GCA_902579545.1 Rhodospirillaceae bacterium
TTTAGCTAAAACTAAATGAATAATATTTTCACTCATGTCTTGGTCTCCGTGAGTGATATAAATCTTAGTTCCTTTAATTAAATAATCTTCATTATTTTTATTAGCTTTTGTTTTAATAAGAGATAGATCAGAGCCTGCATGTGGTTCAGTTAAATTCATAGTGCCACTCCACTTACCTGATATTAAATTAGCTAAATATTTTTCTTTTTGATTTTTTGTACCATGATTTTCAAGTAATTCTATAGCTCCTTGTGTTAACATATTGTTAACAGCAAAACTCATATTAGCAGATTGCCAAATTTCATTTATAGCAACTATAGAAGACATCGGAAGATTTTGTCCTCCATACTTTTTTTCACCAATTACAGAAAACCATCCGTTTTCTACAAAGTTTTTATAAGCTTTTATAAAAGGTTCAGGCATTCTCACTATCCCATTTTCAAGTTTAATTCCTTTTTGGTCACCATAGTGATTTATATCATCTAATTCTTGAGAAGCGAATTTGCCGGCTTCTTTAATTATCATATTAATGTTTTCAGATGTTATGTCTTCATTATTAATTTTCTTAGAAAAACTATCTATATCAATTAATTCTTTAATAATAAAGTTAATGTCTTCTGCAGGTGCTTGATATTTTTCCATTTAATCTCCTAATTAAATATTTTTCCTGGATTCATTATGTTATTTGGATCAAGTATTTTTTTTATATTTCTTTTTATCATAAATTCTTCTTTTGAAGAATACTTTTTAAATTCATTTTTTTTAATTTTTCCTATTCCATGTTCAGCTGAAAAACTACCACCCATGCTGTAAACTAAATCAAAAACTACTTTATTAATTATTTTTTTTAATTTATTAAATTCAGTCTTATTTAAATGATCAGATTGGGAAACATTAAAATGAATATTTCCATCAGCTAGATGACCAAATGTAAGCAAAGTAATTTTTTTAAATACCTTTAATTTTTCTTCTACTTTGTCTAAAAAAAAAGGGATCTTGTCTATTGGGATGGAAATGTCATGTTTTATTGACTTACCATTTAATTTTTGAGCTTCAGAAAGAAACTCTCTTGTTTTCCATATATTATTATATTGTCTCAAATTTAAAGGTTGTATTGCATTTAAAATAAATTTTTTTTTATATGACAACTCTAATATTTCATCAATTTTACCTTTTAGGTTATATTTTTGTGAGGATGTTAATTCAAATATAATATACCATGGATATTCGTTATTAAATGGTATATCAATATTATTGTAATATTTTCTTATTAGGTTCATTCCGTAATCTGAGTTTATTTCAAATGCACTTAAAAATTCTAGGCTTTTATTTTTTACTAAGTTTAAAAAATCAATAGCCTTTTTAATACTTTTCACTGCTACTATTGCCATCTCTTTATTTTTAATTTCTGGATATAATTTAAGCTTGACTTCTGTTATTATTCCTAAAGTTCCTTCAGATCCTATATGAAGATATTTAGGATCAAAGCCTCTATTATCTTTTTTTATTTCTTTAATACTATTTAGAACTTTGCCATTAGGCAGCACGACTTTTAGCCCTTCAATAAAATTCTTAGTCATTCCATACTTCAATACTTCTGAACCTCCAGCGTTTGTAGAAATATTTCCTCCTATTGTGCAACTTAATTGAGAGGGCAACGAAAGAGGAAAGTATCTTTTATTTTTTTCAGAAAACTTTTTAATCTGATGTAAAGTACAGCCAGATTGCGCTATTAAATAATAGTTATCTTTATCTATATTTATAATTTTGTTCATAAGTTCTGTTGATAGAATAACTTCATCTCCTTGTTTGTTAGGAATTGTTCCTCCACAAAGACCAGTTCTCCCTCCTTGAGGAACAATAGGAACCTTGTATTCATTACAGATTTTTACTATATTTACGACGTCCTGAGTATTCCTGGGTTTTAACAATAAACTAGAAACGCCTTTTAAATTTCCTCTTTGTTCAGTCAAATAAGGAACTATTTTATCCTGACAATCAGTCCATAATTTCTCATTTAAATTTTGTTTTATTAAGTTTACTTTATTCATTTTTAAATTTACTATTGTATGCTGCTCTTTCTAATCTATCATTGATAGCCAAACCAATACCTCTTTTTGGTATTTTTTGTACTGCTATCGTAGTTATATCTTTTTTATCTAAAAGTCGTAGCATTTTATAGAGATTCTTTGCGGATTCTTTTAAGCATTTTTTTTTGCTTAGCGACAAAATTATGCCTTTAAAATTTTTAGGTTTTTTCCCAAAAGCTAACCAACCTTCATTTTTCTTTGGATAAGAAGCGTTAATTCTTAATGGTGTATTAGGTTTATAATGAGACTTAGATAGTCCAGGAGAAAGAAATTTTTTAGAAACTATTTTTTTTCTTTTTAAATTTGTTAAGTCATTTATTAAACTTTCATCTATTCCCCCATATCGTAATACTGCTGTTTCTTTTTTAGATATATCTACAACAGTTGACTCAACTCCAATATTTGTAGAACCACCATCATATATTGTAGATATTTTTCCATTAAGCTCTTCGTAAACATCTTTTGCACTAGTAGGACTTAATTTTCCATATCTATTTGCACTTGGAGCTGCCAAAGGTATATTAACGTGCTCTATAATTGATAATATAATTTTATTTGATGGAACTCTTACTGCAACGGTTTCTAATCCAGATAATGCAAGCTTGCTAATTTTTTTGTTTTTTACTTTTGCAACGAGTGTTAATGGTCCTGGCCAAAACTTTTTTGCTAAAATTTCAGCTCTACTATCAAAATATATATCTGCCAAAGCAAGATCGGAACTAGAATAATGTATTATAAAAGGATTATTTAAAGGTCTATTTTTAATTGAAAATATTTTTTCTATAGTTTTATTGTTATCGTATCTACCAGCTAAGCCATAGACAGTTTCAGTAGGTAAAGCAATAGTATCTCCTTTTTTTAGCAGTTCTGCAGCATATAAAATGCTTTTTTTGGAGTTTTTAAGTATTTTAGTTTTCATTTTGGCTATAATATTTTCGCACTTCATAAGTTATTTGTTATTTTATCATTATTACAGTAATATAAAGACTTTATACAAATTAGCAAATTTTTGGAGATACATATTATGAAGTTAGTAAGGTTTGGAAAGTTAGGCAGGGAAAAACCTGGGATTATAGATGATGAAGGGCAAATAAGAGACCTTTCTAGTAAACTTAAAGATATAGACGGCAAAACAATTAATCCTAATTCTTTGAAATTAATACAGCGAGTTAACTTAAAAAAGCTTAATATAGTTAAAGGTAAACCCAGAATTGGGGTTCCCGTTTCAAATATAGGCAAAATAGTATGTATAGGACTAAATTATGTTGATCACGCAAAAGAAGTGGGAGCTCCCCTTCCAAAAGAACCAATAATTTTTTTAAAGCCTACCTCATCGCTTGTAGGAGCCTATGATGAAGTAATGCTCCCAAAAGGTATTTTACCAAAAAAAGGAAAAAATGTTGCTAGATTAGTAGATAGCAAACGTTCTGATTGGGAAGTAGAACTTGGAATTGTTATTGGAGATAAAGCAAGATCAGTAACTGAAACTAAAGCAATGCAGCATGTCGCTGGATATACTATAGTAAATGATGTTTCAGAAAGAGCTTACCAATTAGATGCTGCTGCAGGGCAGTGGACTAGAGGTAAAGGGTGTGATACGTTCTGTCCCGTAGGGCCCTGGCTTGTTACAAAAGATGAGATTTCTAGACCACAAAGCTTATCTATTTGGTTAGATGTAAATGGAAAAAGCATGCAAAAAGGCAATACTAAAACTATGGTTTTTAACATTAAAGAACTAGTTTCATATGTTAGTCATTACATGACACTTTATCCAGGAGATATTATCGCTACTGGTACTCCTCCAGGGGTAGGTATGGGCATGAAGCCACCACGCTACTTAAAAAAAGGTGATGAAATGCGCTTAGGAATAGATGGTTTGGGAGAACAGCTTCAAAAAGTTATTTCATGGAAGAAATAACTTTTAAAAATATGCATAAATGAAAAAAATTTTTGTTCATTGTAACCTTACACATAAACAAGAAGTATATCTTAGTAAGAACTTTGAGATTAAATTACATGATGCTAATGATAATATTTTGTCACCTGAGCATTTAATAGAGAAAGCTAGTGGCTTTGATGGAATTATTTGCCAAGGAAATATTATTAGTAACAAATATATAGAAAAAAATGAAAATATTTTAAAAGCAATATCAAATGTATCTGTTGGTTATGATAATGTAGATATTAATTATGCTACAGAAAAAAAAGTAGCTGTTTTTAATACTCCTAATATTTTAGATGATACAGTTGCTGATTTTACTATTGGTTTAATTCTAGCATTAACAAGAAAAATTTGTGAAGGAAACAGTTTTGTTAAAGCTGGGAAATGGAAAAAAAACTCTTGGCCACTTTTTTTAGGCGAAGATTTAAAGGATGAGTTGTTAGGTATAATTGGTATGGGAAACATAGGAAAAAAAATAGCACTTAGAGCTCAATCATTTGGTCTTAAAATTATTTATCATAATAGAAATAAGTTGAAAAAAAATATAGAGAGAAAATATTCAGCCAATTACTCTTCTTTAGAAAATTTGCTGAACAAAAGTAAATATGTATTATTAGCTTTACCATTAAATGCAAAAACAAAGCATTTAATTAATGAAAAAACACTCTCTATGATGAGAAAAGATGCATATATAGTTAATATAGCACGAGGGAAAATTATTAAAGAATTTGATCTAGTTATGGCTTTAGAAAATAATATTATAGCAGGAGCAGCATTAGATGTTTTTGAATATGAACCAGAAGTAAATAAAAAATTATTAACAATGAAAAATACTGTTCTCATGCCGCATGCTGGCAGTGCTTCTTTTACAACTAGAAATGCTATGATAGATTTAGCATTAAAAAACATAAATGATTTTTTTCTACTGGGTAAATGTAATAATTTAGTAAATAATAATTTGTTTAAAAATGGAAAATAATTTTTTTAAAAATAAGAATATTTTAATTACTGGTGGTGTCCAAGGAATTGGTTTAAAGTGTGCAGAAATATTTTCGAAACATGGAAGTAAAGTTACTATTACCTGTAAAACTAATGCTAGTTATGAAAAGTTTAAAAGTAGTGGCACAAATAAAAATATTAATTTAGAAAAACTTGATTTAACTAATGATATTTCTATAGATTTATTAAGAAAAAAAATAGATAAATTAGACATATTAATTAATAATGCTACTTTGTATAAGGGAGGGATTGAATACCGTATAGAAAATTTTTCCGATGTTGTTAATGTTAATTTGATGGGGTTAATGAGAATATGTCACACATTTTTACCTAAACTTGCACTTTCTCAGGGTAATATTGTAAATATTGGGTCAGTAAATATGAAGAGTTTATTAAAAAAAGCACCTTCTTACGCAGCTACTAAAAACGCAGTCGAATCATTAACTAAATCAATGGCATCATGTTGGGCAGAGCATAAAGTTAGGGTAAATTGTGTTGCGCCAGGTTTTATTGAAGGTAATACCTTAAATAAAATTTTAGAAGAATACGATCAAAAAGAAACGTTAATAGATAAAATCCCCCTAAAAAGATTTGGTGTTCCAAGTGAAGTAGCAGAAGCTATTATTTTCTTATCATCTGATAAAGCTTCTTACATAACAGGAACAACAATATTTGTAGACGGTGGTTTTACTTCTAGTTAAAGTTAGCTTATAAAACAGGTAAAATAATGGATTACGAAAATTTTTTTAAAAATGTAATTTCTAAGATTAAAGCTGAAGGTAGATATCGAGTATTTATAGATATTTTACGAAATGTTCAAAACTTTCCAAAGGCTACTAGGTTTATTGATGATGGCTTAAAAGATGATCAGGTAACTGTTTGGTGCAGTAATGATTATTTAGGAATGGGACAAAACCAAACAGTTATATCGGCTATGAAAAGAGCATTAGATACTTGTGGCGCAGGATCTGGAGGAACTAGAAACATATCAGGAACTACACATTATCATGTACTTTTAGAAAAAGAACTAGCTGATCTTCATGAAAAAGAAGCTTCCTTATTATTTACTTCAGGATATATTTCCAATGAAGCAACATTGTCTACTTTGGCATCAACCTTACCTGGCTGTTATGTGTTTTCTGATGAACTTAATCATTCCTCTATGATACAAGGAATAAGATCAAGTGGTGCAAAAAAAATTATATTTAAACATAATGATATAGATGACTTAAAAAATAAAATAGCTAGTATTGATTTAAACTTTCCAAAAATTATAGCTTTTGAATCAGTGTATTCTATGGATGGAGATATAGCTCCTATTGAAAAGATAGCCAATATTGCAAAGGATTATAATGCTTTAACTTATTTAGATGAGGTGCATGCAGTTGGTATGTATGGTAATAGAGGTGGAGGAATATCACAAGAGTTAGGTATTAGTAATGATATCGATATTATTGAAGGAACTCTTGCAAAAGCTTATGGAGTAATGGGAGGTTATATTACAGGTAGTAAATATTTAGTTGATACAGTTAGATCTTTCGCATCCGGATTTATTTTCACTACCTCTATTCCGCCGTCAATTGCTGCTGGTGCTATTGAATCAGTAAAACATCTTAAGGTAAGTGATGAAGAAAGGCATAAACAAAAAAGTGCAGTAAAACAGCTTAAAGAAAAGTTGTTAAAAACTAATATCCCAATCATTCATAATAATAGTCATATAGTTCCAATTTTAGTAGGTGATCCAGAATTATGTAAAAAAGCATCTGATTTATTGTTAAAAGATTACAAAATATATGTGCAACCAATTAATTACCCAACGGTTCCCAGAGGAACTGAGAGATTGAGAGTTACTCCAACTCCTTTACATAATTCTGAAATGATAAATTACTTTATTGACTCAATAGAAAAAGTTTGGTCAACTTTAAACTTGAGGAAAAAAGTTGCATAATGAAGAAAAATATTCTTAATTATTTTATTGCTCTATTACTCGTCTCCTTTACTAAGGTTTCAAATGCAACTACTATTGATGAAAAAATTAATGAAGTAATAACACCCATTTCAAATATTTTTGTTAGTTTAGTCTTTTTTTCAGTAGAAATTTATGAAGGAACTAAAGTACCTTTGATTGTAGTATGGTTAATACTTGCTTCCATATTTTGTACTATTTATTTTGGATTTGCTAATATCAGATATTTTGCAACAGCAATAAAAATTTTGAGAAGCAAAGAATCTAATGCACCAGGAGAAGTCACTCACAAGCAAGCATTGTGGACAGCGTGTGCTGCAACTGTAGGATTGGGTAATATTGCGGGAGTTGCTATAGCGGTTAGTTTGGGTGGTCCAGGGGCAACTTTTTGGATGATACTTGCTGGATTATTAGGAATGTCTCTGAAGTTTTGTGAGTGCACTTTAGGAGTAAAGTATAGAGTAATCAACAAAGACGGCTCAGTTTCTGGTGGTCCTATGTATTATTTATCAAGGGGTTTAAAAGAAATAGGGTTAGAAAGGCTTGGCAAAATTTTAGCAATTTTTTTCAGTATTTGCTGTATAGGAGGTGCTTTGGGAGGCGGAAATATGTTTCAAGCTAATCAATCTTTTCAGCAATTTTTAAATATTACAGGAGGAGAAAATTCATTCTTTGCAGATAAAGCATGGTTATATGGTTTAATAATGGCAACCATTTTGGGTCTCGTAATAATAGGAGGAATAAAGAGTATTGCAAAAGTTACTGAGAAATTGGTTCCACTCATGTCTATTATTTATATATTAGCAGCCTTAGTTATAATTATTATTAATAATGATCTTATACTAAAAGCAATAAACCTAATTATTTATGGTGCTTTTACTGGAGAAGGTATCGCTGGTGGCTTTGTAGGTGTGCTAATCCAGGGCTTTAGAAGAGCTGCATTTTCTAACGAAGCTGGACTTGGATCAGCTCCAATAGCGCATTCAGCTGTTAAAACAAACTATCCTGTTACTGAAGGTTTTGTCTCTTTATTAGAACCATTTATAGATACTGTTATTATTTGTACTATGACTGCATTAGTTATAATTATAACTGGTATGCACGTTAATGAAGATGGCTTAGGAGGAATTGAACTCACCTCTAAGGCATTTGAAAAAGACATAGCGTTTTTCCCTTATATACTAGCAGTAGCGGCAATTTTATTTGCTTTTTCTACAATGATATCTTGGTCTTATTATGGATTAAAGTCGTGGGCATTTTTATTTGGTAAAAAGAAAAGTACTGAAAATATTTTTAAACTTATTTTTTGTTTATTTGTTGTTCTAGGCTCAAGTTTAAGCATTGGTTCTGTAATTGATTTATCTGACTCTATGATTTTTTTGATGGCGTTATTTAATATTGTTGGTGTTTATTTGCTTGCTTCAAAAGTAAAAAATGAACTTAAAATATATTTAAAAATTAAATCTAGTGAATAATTAATTGATATTTGTTTAAACAATTGTAATTTAATTTATATGGTAAAAAATATGAAAATGGAAAATTTAAAAGAAAATATAGCAATTACGTCTGACCATGCCGGATATCAACTAAAAGAAAAAATTAAAATAGATCTTGAAAAAAATGGTTTTGGAGTTTTAGACTTGGGAACGAATAGTGAGCAGTCTGTCGATTATCCAGATTATGGAAAAGCAATAGCTCAAAATATATTAGAAGGTAATGTAAAAAGAGGAATAGCTTTATGTGGGACAGGAATAGGAATTTCTATTTCCGCAAATAGATTTAAGGGTATTCGTGCTGCACTTTGTAAAGATCATCTAATGGCTGAACAAGCTAGAAGACATAATAATGCAAATATACTTGCAATAGGAGCAAGACATATGGACTATGAAAATGCTAGTAAATGTGTTATTGCATTTTTAAATACTGAATTTGAAGGAGAAAGACACTTAAATAGGGTAAAAAAAATCGAAAATGATAATGCCAAATTTGTAGATAAAAATGATATAGAGTTAGAAACCGCTATCAATAAAGAATTAAACAGGCAAAAAAATACAATAGAGCTTATAGCCTCTGAGAACTTTGCTTCTAAAAATGTTATGAAATATCAGGGTTCAGTTTTGACCAATAAATATGCCGAAGGCTATCCAGGAAAAAGATATTACGGAGGATGTGAGTTTGTTGATATTGCTGAAAACTTGGCATTGAGTAGGTTGAAAAAATTATTTAATTGTAAGTGGGGTAATGTTCAACCCAATTCAGGTTCTCAAGCTAATCAGGCAGTATTCTTGGCCTTATTATCACCTGGGGATACTATTCTTGGAATGTCTCTTTCTGCAGGAGGACATTTAACTCATGGAGCTGCTCCTAATCAGTCAGGAAAATATTTTAAATCACTACATTATGGTGTTAAGAAAGAAGATGGCAAAATAGACTATGAAGAAGTAAGAAAGATTGCATTAGAAAATAAACCTAAACTTATTATAGCAGGTGCATCAGCTTATTCATCAAAAATTAATTTTAAGTTATTTAGAGAAATAGCAGATGAAGTAAAGGCATATCTTTTAGTGGATATGGCACATTATTCAGGTTTAATTTCTAGTAAAGTTTATCCTGATCCTGTACCTTATGCTGACGTCTGCACGTCTACAACTCATAAAACTCTAAGAGGACCAAGGGGTGGTATAATAATTAGTAATAATGAAGAAATAGGTAAACTTATTGACAAAGCTGTTTTTCCTGGTTTACAGGGAGGTCCTTTAATGCATGTTATTGCTGCAAAGGCAGCAGCATTTAAAGAAGCTCTATCTAACGAATTTGTTAATTACAGTAAGCAAACACTTTTAAATGCTAAAGCAATTTGCAAAAGTTTAAAAGAAAATGACTTTGATATTATATCTGGCGACACTGATTGTCATATGCTACTTATAAATCTTAATAATAAAAATGTTACTGGTAAAATAGCAGAAAAAAGCCTTGATAATTCTGGTATTACTTGTAATAAAAATTCTGTGCCATTTGATGAAAAGTCTCCTTTTATCACATCAGGGATTAGAATTGGTACAGCAGCAGGTACTACTAGAGGGTTTAAAGAAAAGGAGTTTATTTATATAGGAAGTTTAATAAGTGATGTTATTTCTTCTTTGAATAAGGATGAAGCAACAATTACTAAAGTTTCTAAGATTGTTAGGGAAAAAGTTCAAGCCCTTTGTAATCAATATCCTTTGTACTAAATTATGAGTTTTTTATGAAATGTCCATTTTGCAATAACCCAGATACCCAAGTTAAAGACTCTCGACCAACCGAGGATGAAACTGCAATTAGAAGAAGGAGATTGTGTCCAGCATGCGGATCTAGATTTACTTCCTTCGAAAGAGTGCAACTTAGAGATTTAACAGTAATTAAAAAAGATGGGAAAAGGGCAGTTTTTAACAGAGATAAACTAGCTAATTCAATACTGACTGCCCTAAGAAAAAGAAAAGTTGACTCAGAAAGAGTTGAAAAGCTTATAAGTGGCATTGTCAGAAGATTAGAAAGTTCAGGAGAGGTAGATATTCCTTCTCATATGATAGGGCAATTGGTAATGGAATCATTATCAGAGATAGATCAAGTGGCTTATGTAAGGTTTGCTTCAGTGTATAAGAATTTCAGAGAGGTACAAGACTTTGAGAATTTTTTAGGTGAATTGAAAGATCATCAAAAATAAGAATTTATTATGGATATATTTTGGATAAATGCAGCATTTTTCCAAGCTAAACAAGTTTTAGGAAATACTGGAAAAAACCCTGCAGTAGGATGTATTATAATTAAAAATAATGAAATAGTTGGAGTAGGGTCAACTTCTTATAAAGGGAGACCTCACGCTGAAGAGAATGCTCTGGCTATGGCTGGAAAAAAATCAGTAGGTTCTACAATGTATCTATCTTTGGAACCTTGTAATTTAAAAAATAATATAAATTCATGTACCAAACAAATTATTAGGCATGGAATAAAAAAAGTAGTAATTGGCATGTTAGACCCTAATCCAAATACATTTAGAAGAGGATATACTGAATTAAAATCAAATCGCATTGAAGTTGTTTTTATAAAACTTCAGTTGGATAATTTTTTAATTAATTATTCACATTATTGTAGTTCTAATTTTAATAGACCTCTTATTTCATTAAAAATAGCTTCCTCATTAGATGGAAAGATAACACATGCGATGAATAAAAAAGAATGGATAACTTCTAAATTAGCAAGGGAACATGTTCAGCAAATAAGAAGCTTTCATAACTCCATATTAGTTGGTACAAATA
>CACHHO010000035.1 GCA_902579545.1 Rhodospirillaceae bacterium
TTGATGATGTAAAAATTGATCCCCAAGATATTGATGAAACAATAATGGGATGTGTCTTACCAGCTGGTTTGGGGCAGGCTCCAGCAAGACAAGCTGCCATAGGAGCAGGAATTCCTTCTAGCAGTGGAGCTACAACAATAAATAAAATGTGTGGATCAGGTATGAAATCTATTATGTTTGGACATGATAGTATAAAAGCTGAACAGAACAAAGTAGTAATTGCAGGAGGCATAGAGAATATGACGAATGCACCATATATTTTATCTAAGGTAAGAAAAGGCATTAGAATGGGACATAGTGAGGTTAAAGATCATATGTTTTTAGATGGTTTAGAAGATGCTTATGAAGAAGGAAAGTTAATGGGAAGCTTTGCTGAGGATACTGCAGAACATTATCAATTTACTAGAGAACAACAGGATAATTTTGCTATAAACTCATTAGAAAGAGCAAAAAAAGCCAATAATAATGGAACATTTAAAAATGAAATAGTTCCAATTAAAGTTTTTTCAAAAAAAGAAGAAATTATAGTTAGTAAAGATGAACAGCCTTTTAAGTCTGATATTTCAAAAATTCCAAACCTGAGACCAGCTTTCAGAAAAAATGGAACTGTTACAGCTGCTAATTCCTCTTCTATTTCAGATGGTGCTTCTTCAGTATTATTAATGAAAGAAAGTGAAGCGGAAAAGAGAGGTATTAAACCTTTGGCAAAAATAATTAATCATGCAACTAATAGTCAAAAGCCTAAATGGTTTACAACAGCACCAATAGGAGCAATACAAAAAGTATTAGAAAAATCAAATTGGGTAAAGAGTGATGTTGACTTGTATGAAGTTAATGAAGCTTTTGCAGTAGTACCAATGGCAACAATGAAAGATATTGGTATCCCAATTGACATAATTAATATTCACGGAGGAGCATGTGCATTAGGGCATCCTGTAGGAGCATCAGGCTCAAGAATTGTTGCAACATTAATTAATGCATTAAAAAATAATGGTTTAAAAAAGGGAGTAGCTTCTCTTTGCATTGGAGGTGGAGAGGCCACAGCTTTAGCACTGGAATTAGTTAATTGATAATTAAAACTAAAATAGATAAGAAAACGGATACTTATAAAAGCAACTTTGAAAATATGAAGGAATTAGTATCCGATTTTAAAAAAAAAAGTAGAGTTGTAAAAATAGGAGGTTCTTTAGAATCAAGAAAACGTCATATAAAGAGAGGTAAAATTCTTCCCAGAGAAAGAATAGAATATTTGCTTGATAATAAAGATGATGCTTTGGAGATAGGACAGATTGCAGGCTATGATTTGAATAATAATGAGACTCCTTCAGGTTCAATTATTTCTGTAGTAGGAAAGGTATCTGGGAGAGATACTATAATTATTGCTAATGATGCTACAGTTAAGGGTGGAACTTATTATCCAATTACTTTAAAAAAACATCTAAGAAGCTTAGAAATTGCGAGAGAAAATAATTTGGCATGCATCCATCTTGTTGACTCAGGGGGTGCAAATTTAAAAGAACAAACTGGTATTTTTGCTGATAAGGAAGGATTTGGAAGAATTTTTTATGAAATGGCTAATATGTCTTCAAAAGGAATTCCACAAATTTCCGCTGTTTTGGGATCATGTACTGCAGGAGGGGCATATATACCAGCCATGTCTGATGAAACGGTAATAGTTAAGAAGAATGGAACGATATTTTTAGGAGGACCTCATCTTGTTAAAGCAGCAACAGGAGAAATAACAGATGAACAAGAACTAGGAGGAGCAGAACTCCATACTAGAATGTCAGGAGTAGCTGATTATTTTGCTGAAGACGATTATGAAGCATTAAATATAACAAAGAGAATATTAGGAAATTTAAATTATAAAAAAGAAAATAGTTTAAAATTAGAGCAAAACAAAGAACCAAAGTATGACCCACAGGAGATATATGGAATAGTATCTAAAGATTTGAAAGAACAATATAATGTAAAAGAGATAATTGCTAGAATTGTTGATAATTCAGAACTAGATGAATTTAAAGAAGATTATGGTACAACATTAGTAACAGGTTTTGCTCATATAAAAGGTTTTCCAGTAGGGATTATAGCTAATAATGGTATTTTATTCTCAGAATCCTCTTTAAAAGGAGCTCACTTTATACAATTATGTGAACAGAGAGGAACACCTATAATTTTTTTACAAAATATTTCTGGGTTTATGATAGGCAAATCTTTTGAAGAAAGAGGTATAGCAAAGGATGGAGCAAAATTAGTAAATGCCGTTTCTACTGTTACGGTTCCTAAATTTACAGTAATTATAGGCGGATCTTTTGGTGCGGGAAATTATGCTATGTGTGGAAGAGCATATAGTCCAAGATTTTTATTCTCATGGCCAAATTCAAAAATATCTGTAATGGGAGGAGAAATTGCGGCAAGAGTTTTATTATCAGTCAAAGAGGCTCAGCTACAAAAATTAGGACAATCTTTGAAAGATGAAAAAAAATCAAAATTTAGCAAAGAAATAATTGACCAGTTTGATTATGAAGGTTCTCCGTATTATGCTTCAGCAAGACTTTGGGACGATGGAATAATAGACCCTTTAGATACTAGAAAAATTTTATCTTTGAGCATATCATACAGCCTAAATGCAAAAAGAAAAAAAGGAAAATTTGGAATCTTTAGGATGTAATTTAATGAAATACGATTTTTTAAAAATTGAAAAACAAGAAAATAATATTTATGAACTTACTTTTAATAATCCTAATTCTAGGAACGCGCTAAACGATAAAATGTTAAGTGAAATTATAGATTGTTTAGAAAATCTTAAAAGACAGCCTTGTAGGTTATTAATTATTACTGGAGAGGGAAAAGCCTTTTCTGCTGGTGCAGATTTAGAATGGATGAAAAAATCTATTAACCTTAATTTTCAAGATAATGTTAATGATGCTTTAAATTTTTCTAAAATGCTAGAATTAATAGATACATTCCCAAGTCCCACAATTTCAGTAATTAATGGTCATGCATTTGGGGGAGGACTTGGTATTATATGCACTTGTGACTTTTCAATAGCAAATGTGGAGGCAAAGTTTAGTTTTTCAGAAGTGAGATTAGGCTTAATTCCTGCTATGATTGGACCTTACGTATTAAGAAATATTGGTTTTTCAAATAGTAGAAAACTTTTTTTAACAGGAGAAGTATTTAATGCCGAAAAAGCCCTAAAAATAAATCTAGTCGATATAGCAACAAATAAAGAAAATATTCAAAAAGAAAAAGAAAAGTTAATTGAGAATCTACTAAAAGGTGGACCGCGAGCTCAATGTGAAATTAAAAAATTTCTATTAAATATATATTCAAAAAATATTGATGATACCTTAATAAGCAGGTCAGCGAAAAAAATTTCTGAAATAAGAGTTTCAAAAGAAGGACAGGAAGGAATTAAATCTTTTTTAGAGCAATCAAAACCTAAGTGGTAAAATGAGTTTTCCAAAAAAAGTAAATTTATATGAAGTAGGACCAAGAGATGGATTACAGAATGAAAAAAATATTATTCCTACTAAGATAAAGTTACAATTTATTAGAAAACTAATTGATTGTAATTTTAAACATATAGAAATAGGATCATTTGTTTCTGCAAAGTGGGTTCCACAAATGTCAGACAGTGAAAAAATAGTTGATGCTATAGAAAAGTTAGAAGGAGTTTCATTCCCAGTTTTAACTCCAAATTTAAAAGGTGCAGTAAGTGCTATTAAAAAAAAGGCAGATACTATTTGTGTGTTTGCTTCAGCTTCAGAGGAGTTCTCTAAAAGAAATACTAATTGTTCAGTTACAGAGTCTATGAATAGAATAGAGGAAGTAATAGATGAAGCAAAAAAAAATAATGTAAAAATTAGAGGCTATTTAAGTTGTGTGTTAGGTTGCCCATATGAAGGAAAAATTAGTTATGAAAAAACTACAGAACTGGCAAATTTTTTAATTGATAAAGGATGCTATGAAATATCCTTAGGCGATACAATAGGATGTGGCACACCCACTGAAGCATTAAAACTATTTGAAAAGATTTCTAAAAGCATAAATATAAAAAAAGTGGCTGCACACTTTCATGATACTTATGGGCAAGCACTAGCTAATATTTATGCAGTATTACAGCTTGGAGTACAAACAATTGACACTTCTATTGCCGGACTTGGAGGATGCCCTTATGCGAAAGGAGCAAAAGGAAATGTAGCAACAGAAGATGTATTATACATGCTAAATGGAATGGGCATAGATACAGGATTGAATTTAAAAGAAATTATTAAAGTATCCTGGTTTATAAGTGACTATCTTAAAAGGAGTCCAAAAAGTAGAGTAACTCAAACCTTGGGTAGAAAGTAAAATATGTACGATTTAAAAATTAAAAATGCTAAAATTGTTGACGGTACTGGTCTCAAACCTTTTAGAGGAGACATAGGTATAATTGGAGACACCATAGTAGAAAGAGGAAAAAATTTAGGGCTTGCTAAGAACACTTTTGATGCTAAAGGCTTTGTTTTAAGTCCAGGCTTTATTGATGTACACACACACTATGATGCACAATTAACTTGGGATCCAACAGCATCTCCTTCTTTAGACTTAGGTGTAACAACTGCAATAATTGGTAATTGTGGTTTTACAATTGCTCCATGCCGACCCGAACACAGGGAATTAAACATAAAAAACTTAACAAAAGTTGAAGGAATGCCATATAAAACTTTAAAGGCTGGGATAGATTGGAAATATGAGACATATGCAGAGTATATGAAACTGCTTGAAAGTAAGTCTTTAGCATTAAATATTTGTTCATATGTTGGTCATTCTGCATTAAGGATCTGGGCAATGGGCGAAGATGCCATGAAGAGAGAAGCTAGAGAAGATGAAATAGTTGAAATGGAAAAAATAGTATCTGACGCAATGAGAAATGGAGCAATAGGCTTTTCTACTTCAACTTTTGAAGGGCATAATGGTGCAAATGGTGTTCCTATGCCATCAAGGTTTGCAAATAAAAAAGAAATTTCTAGACTTATTAAATCTATGGCTATAGATGGAAGGGGTATATTTATGCTCACAAAATCAAATAATACAGAAATAAAGGATATAATTAATTTACTAGAAGATGTTAAAAGACCAACAATGGTAGCCGCTTTATTACAAAACCCGGTTAAAAAAAGTTGGGCTTTAAATACTTTAGAAGATATTCAGAAAGCATTTCAAGATGGGTATGAAATTTGGGGTCAGGTTTCATGTAGACCTTTAACTATGGAGTTCACTATGAGAGAACCTTATATGTTAGAAGGATTAAAGTCCTGGAAAAAATATATGATTGCAGAGAATAATGAAAAAAAAATAAAAATTTTAAAGAGTAAAGATTTTAGAAAAAAAGTTTTAAATGAGATATTAGATACTTCAAAGAATAAACTATTTGTAGGTAATTGGGAAAAAATCAAATTGTTAAACTCTAAAAAAAATAATATTAGCAAATACATAGGAAAAAATTTATATGAGATATCTGATTCTTTTAAAAGCTCTCCGATAGATTGGTTATTTGATCATGCAATTGATGGAGGAATGGATGACTTATTTGCAGCTGAGTTGCTTAATTCAGACGACAAGCATGTAGAAAAATTACTAAAACATGATAACTCAATAATTGCTTTATCTGACGCAGGAGCTCATTTATCATTGTTATGCGATGCTGGATATGCCTTAGAGTTATTAGGAAAATGGACAAGGGAGCTTAAGGCTTTTTCTTTGGAAGAAGCTATACATTGTCTAACAGCAAAACAAGCTGATATTTGTAGAATTCCAAAAAGAGGAAGACTCATTCCTGGTTATTTTGCAGATATGGTATTATTTGATCCAAAAACTATTGGAGTAGGAAAAGCTTACAGAACTAACGATTTACCGGCAAAATCTCAAAGATTAAAAGTTGACCCTATAGGTATAAAAAAAGTTTGGGTAAACGGTGTAGACAAAGATGAAAGTAGAACAGGACGCTTATTAAGAGAATATTTAAGTTAACCTAAGAGTAAAAATACTCTTAGGTTTTTAATTAACTCCATATGTTTTGTGCTGATACCATAGAAAAAAGCATAGGTATGGATAAAAGAGTATTGGTTCTAGAGAAAAGCATTGCTGTGCCTGCTGCTTTAACCTTTAATTCTGGATCTACTTCTACAATACCAAGTGCCTTTTTTTGATTTGGCCATATTACAAACCATACATTAAACCACATAACTATTGCCATCCACATACCAATGCCTATTGCTGTGTCCCTGCTACTTTCAGAAAATATTCCTAGTAATAATGCAGAAAAAAGGTAACCATTCAAGTGAGCTAATATTATGCCACTTATTAATGTAAACATTGCTGCCCACCTAAAGTACCATAATGCTGCCGGAGCAATAACTTTTCCAATAGCTGGTTTTTGATCATCAGGAATTTTTGGCATATTAGGTATTTGAACAAAATTAAAATACCATAATAAACCAATCCACATAATACCTGCAAGTACATGAATATATCTAAATATGAATTGCAAAAAATATATATCAAAATTACTTGTTTCTATGTATAAATAGTAAAATATAAATAATAAAGATAGTATAAAACCTACTATTATGGTTTTATTTAGTGATGATAATATTGTTTTCATTTTTACTCCTCCCAAAAAACTAGTATACAGTCATTGTGAACGAAAACAAATTAAATAAATTTTAATTTAACAAATATTTTTTTTATTTTACTTACTCTTAAAATAAATAATACCCTGTATTTAACTTTATTTTTATCAAAAGGTTTTTCACAGAATACTGAAGAAGTATTTATATTATCATTTTTCAGCATTAAATGATTTTTTTTGATAAGTACAACTTTTTTTACTACATGTGAGTAATGGTCATCAAAAAAAATAACTATATCGTTTTTAAAAAAAACTTTATTAAAAACTTTTAAAGCTAGCACAAAATCTCCAGGTAGTAGAGTTGGCTTCATACTACTACCGATTATCTTGAAAAGTCTAAGCACTTTTTAAAATTGGACAAACTATTACCAGTTCAGGTGGATAAGGTGAAAATTTCTTTTCAGTTTTTATTTCTTTAGTACTCCAAAAAATTTCAGTGAACTTATTAATGTTTTTTAACAACTCTACTCCATTTTCTCTTATATTTTCTTGCTTACACTTTGAAGCCAATTGCATTATTGAATGTACTAACTCGTGTATTTCCGGATATTTTGAAATTTGAGGTTCTTTGAAATAGTCTCCCCATATGGTAGCTACTTCAGTTTTGACTTCTTTAGCATGTTGCTCCTTCACACTAATTAATCTTGTAAGCTGAGATATATTATTACTATTCATGTTAGCATCTTTTATTTCTTCATTTATAAGATCTATAAATCGTACAATGCTGAGAGCAGAATATTGTATTACAGATGGATCATAGACTTTACATGGTATGTCACAGTGGGCTTGAACCTTTTTTATATTAAACATAATGTTATTCCTTTAATTATATGATTATTTATATATATAATTTTAATTTATTTCTTGTAAAGTGCACTATTAATTTTCTAAGAACTTTTCACTTAAACTATTAATAATAATGTGATAACAAATATGTTATGTTTATTAAAAGTATTAAAATATATTTATTTTTCTTGTTGATTAGCCTTTTTAGTGTAAACACAATACAGTCAGCAAGTGAGAATGATTTTAAAGATACTAATCTAATTATAAACTTAGAAAATAATAGCAGTCTGAATATAAAAAATGTTGGAGAAGAAGAGTTTATCAAAGGCACTATCTTTGGCGGGGTGAAAACTTTAGATGATGATAGATTAAATAATAGTAATTTAGAATGTGAATTTATAGGTAGGGCATACAAAGGTAGAGGGTTCAGTTGTGGTTTTGCAATAATAGAAGATTTACATGGCTTTTGTTATATAAACAAAAAAAATAAAAATACTTTAATATTATCATGGAAATGTAACACTTCTGCAGGATTAAGCGGAGATGCTAGTTGTTTAGGGAAGTTAAACCTTATGCAAGGCTATGGTTCATTTGCTGGAGTTGAAGGTTTTGGAACTATTAATATGCCTTTGGCCAAAGCCATGTTAAAAGAAAAATTTAGTCAACCAATGAAATTAAAATTAAGTATAAAATATCCTATTTTGTTAAAAAAGAATTAGATATATTTTAGTTTTAAAAAGTTAATTTTTAAAGTTCCAATATAATATAGAATTCCCAAATATTCGTAAATTACTGAATTAAACTCTGAAAAACCTTTTAAAGATGGATAAAAGTCTTTTAACTTTACAGATATTGGATAATTATTCATTAGTATGTTACAGCCTTGAGTTTTAAAAGACAAATATGTTCTTAAAGAGTGATATTTATCTGTAATAACTAAAATATATCCTTCTAGGTCTTCACAATAATCTTTAAGGTTCCTAGCACTTTCAAAAGTGTTTAAACTTTCTGAATCGATGATGCTTTCAGTTAAATTGTACTTTATTTTTGTAATTTCAGCTTCACTTGGAGCATTATTTTTAGTATGCCCTCCTGAAATAATTAGTGGAACATTATATTTTTTAAGAAATAATTCTGCTTGATGAATTCTATTTTCAGTATTATTACTTGGTTGCCATTTTCCTTTTAAATCTTTGTAAATACCTCCTGTAAGAATTACAACTGCGTCTACATTAGATATAGTTTCATCTTTAACTTTTTTTGCAATTGAGATAATTGGTAAACTAAGTAATTTACTAAGTATTGGCATGCTAGAAAAAAATGTAACTAAAAGAGCGATAAAAAAAAAATTTAACTTATTTTTAGTTTTATTACTAAACAAACCTAAAACAAAGATAAATATAATTAATCCGGGGACTGTAATCAAAGAAAGTATTATAGCTTTCATGGATAAAATAATACAATATTTGTAAATATATTCAAATTTTGATGTTTTAGCACTGTAGGTCTCACAAAAAAGTAAATTTAGATAATTTTTTTTTATCGAATCACTTTTTATTAATTATTAATATTTTTTATACTAAAACTATATAATTTTTTTATACAAAAAGCTGAAATTAGTTACTTTTAGATACAAATTTTTTAATGTAAAGTTATTTTGCTCTTGTGGTGTAACAGGATAGCATACAGGTCTTCGAAACCTGTGGTTAGAGTTCGAACCTCTACAAGAGCGCTACCCTAGTTATTTAAAGCCCATTCTACCAAGCCTATGAAAAAGTAGACTGACCTTTGCTTCTTCCTGGCTAGAAAGAGATTTATTATTTTTAAGATAGTATTCTATGGTTTGTTTTAATAGCTCTATATCTTCTTGGGCAAAAACTCCACCTTTTGCCTGTCGCATTCCCTTATTTTCATTATCATGATTCATATCAAAATTGTTCTTTTTCAGTTGAGTCCTGCATAGCTGTAGTAGAACTCTCGCCAGCAGATATTATTTCTGATATTTTATCGAAATAACTAACTCCAACTTCTCTTTGATGCTTAATAGCACTATAACCTTCTGTTTCTTTTGCGAATTCTTGCTGTTGAAGATTTGCATAGGCTGACATTCCGGTCTCGGCATAATCTTTTGCTAAGTTAAAAGTGCTCAGATTTAAGTTATGAAAACCTGCTAATGTAATAAATTGAAATTTATAACCCATAGAACCTAGCTCTTTTTGAAAAGAACCTATTTGAGCGTCATCTAAATGTTTTTTCCAATTAAATGAAGGAGAACAATTATATGCTAACATTTTTTCAGGATATTCTTTTTTTACTGCCTCTGCAAACCTTTTAGCTTCTTCCAGGTCAGGTTTATCTGTTTCACACCATATAAGATCAGCATACTTAGCATATGCTATACCCCTTGCAATTGCAGAATCTAAACCTCCAGCAGTTCTAAAAAAACCTTCTGGTGTTCTTTCTCCTGTAAGAAACTTTTTATCTCTTTCATCTATATCACTAGTCAAAAGCTTGGCTGCATTAGCATCTGTTCTAGCCATAATTACTGTAGGGACGTTTAAGACATCACTTGCTAACCTAGCTGTATTCAAAATTTTTTCAAAATTAGAGGTAGGTATAAGGACCTTTCCTCCTAAATGGCCACATTTTTTTTCGGATGATAGTTGATCTTCAAAATGTACTCCAGATGCACCTGCTTCAATCATGCTCTTCATTAATTCAAAAACATTTAGGGGGCCTCCAAATCCAGCTTCAGCATCTGCAATAATTGGCAAATAATAATCTATATCATCCTTACTGATGCCCTCTATTTTTTCCATATTCTGAATTAAATCAGCTCTTTGGAAACCCTTATTAATTCTGCTAACTACTTCAGGTACACTATTTACTGGATATAAGCTTTGATCTGGGTAAATATTCCCTGACAAATTAGCATCTGCGGCTACTTGCCAACCCGATACGTATATAGCTTTAAGGCCAGCCTTAGCTTGTTGAACAGCCATATTTCCTGTGTAAGTACCTAATGTATTAATATAATCTTCAGTATTTAATAAATTCCATAGTTTTTTAGATCCTTTATTTGCAATGGTATACTCTATGTTAAGT
>CACHHO010000036.1 GCA_902579545.1 Rhodospirillaceae bacterium
AGTGCTATTGAAACGGCTGTGCCCACAAAAGGTGCAGTACAGGGGGTTGCTAATATTGTACTAAGAATTCCTGTTAAATAATTTTTAAAATAAATATTTTGATTTTCATTTAGATTTTTTCTGTTAATAATTTTATTTACAAATTTTGGAAGTTTTATATCGAAATATCCTAATAAGTTTAGTGTAAACAAAGTTAAAACAATAATAATAGTAATTATAAATATTTTACTTTGAAACTGTAGCCCCCATCCTACACTTATTCCTAATATTCGTAGCATATAGGTTATTAATCCTATTAATAAAAATGTAGTAATAATACCTAAAACTATCGATAAGCTACTTAGTTTAATTTTATTTTTCTCTTTGTAATTCATTTGTTGAATAAAGCTGTTAATTTTCAATCCTAATACAGGTAATACGCATGGCATAAAATTTAAGATAAATCCTCCTATAGTAGCAAATAAAAATATTATCAAAATATTAAATTCACTAACTGAAGTCCTCCCTTCTTTTAAAATTACTTTATCCTCGTTCCAAAATAAAATCTCATTATCTAACTTTACAAAAGCAAGTAAATTAGAAATCCTATCAATATTTTGCTCTTCTATGCCAGTCAAAAAGAGATTAATAACATTCTTATTGTTTTCATACTTAACAAACCTTAATGTATCAGTATTTTCATGATGCAAAAATGCCATCACTTTATTTAGAGAGTCACTTTTTTCTTCGACTATATTCTTTTTAAGACTTAAGACAATATTATCTTCATTTATTATTATTCCATTTTTTTTATATTTTTTAGAGTAACTAATTTCTTTAGGAACTAATTTTTCAAAATCCTGTATTTTCTTTTTATTTTTTACAATTAAAAGATTTTTTTCTGGTATTTCTATATCAAAAGTATTGTTTAAAGGTATGCATATTTCCTTACATATTTGAAAATCTAAATTAAGTCTTAAAGTTTCAAGTTCTTTTTTGTTATTATTTAAAAGTTTAATGTATACTGGTAGTATAACTAAATTTTCATAAACTCTTGTTGTTAAGTCTATATCTTTTTCATATAACTCTTTTGGAAAAGGCCATTTAATATCTATAGTGCTTTTTACTTTATTTAACACTTTAATCTCTGGAGGCAAACCAGAGTCACCAGGATATTTCCAGTAAATTTTCCAGCCTTCTGATAATTTAAACTCAATACCTAAAGCAATTTTATTCTCTTCTTTTTCTGCTAATAAAAGGCTTACTTTATTATTTTCATACTCAAATACATCTGATTCTATACATAAAGCAATCCTGGAAATAAAAAACAATAATATAAAAAATATCTTCTTCATTTAATCTATAAAAAATAATATATTATAAGTATTATGATTAATTTAAAAAAAAATAAATATAATTCTTTAAAAGGTAAATTTTTAGTTTCTTCACCTTACATGATTGATGAAAGGTTTAAAAAAACTTTAATATATATTATATCAGATAATGAGAGTGGGTCCATGGGAATAATAATAAACAAACCAGCCTTAAATATAAGCATAGAAACAGTTCTTGGAAAATTAGAAATTAATCAAAGCAATAAAAAAAATATTCAGCCAAAAGTGTTTTATGGTGGTCCAGTAGAGTTAGATAAAGGGTTTATAGTTCATACTAATGACTATAAAGATGAACAGGGTATTACTTTAATTGGTAAAAATTTAGCCTTATCTAGTAATATTTCTATTATAAAAGATATTGTATCTGGTACAGGACCATCAAAATCTATATTTACTATTGGCTATACAGGTTGGAGTAGTTATCAATTACAGTCTGAAATGAATCAAAATGCATGGATGGAAATAGAACTGAAAACAGATATATTATTTTCAAAAAATCACAAAAAAAAGTGGGACTTTGCTATCTCTAAGCTTGGAATAAATCCTAAATTACTTGATAAATCTATATTTACTACATATACAGGGTCAGCTTAGTTGTTTATATCTTTTTTTAATAATCCGTACAATACGTGATCTCGCCAAACCCCATTAATCTTTAAATAATTTCTCAGAAGTCCTTCTTTTTTAAAACCAAGTTTTTTTAACAAATTCCTACTTGCAACATTTTCTTCTAAAGTTGCTGCTTCTATTCTATTAAGCCTTAAATCAACAAATAAAGATGGTATTAAAATTTTAAGTGATTCTTTCATATAACCATTTCTTGAATGAACTTCTCCGATCCAATAACCTAGGGATGCACTTTGAGATACGCCCCTCCTAACATTACCTAGATTTATACCTCCTAATAGAGTTTTGTCTTCATTTTTAAAAATTAAAAAAGAATATGCTCTGTCCATATTTGCTAAGTAATTTGAGTTTCTTAAATATCTAATAAATGCTCTTCTAGAACAAGATGAGGCATCCCATGATGGTTCCCATGGAACAAGAAAACTTTTAGATGCCATTCTCAGCTTCTGCCATTTCAAAGCATCTCTTCTTTTTGGTGGCCTTAAAAAAATTCTATTACCAGTTAATTTTTTTCTAGATAATAGAGATTGAATAGCAATAACTAATCTTTTCATAAAGCTACCTATTTAAGTTATGTATTTTTAACAATATAGTTTTTAATTTGCTCATATGAGTTTTCTAGAATTATGAATTTTTCATTAAGTTTAAATATATTTTTATAATTTTGAGGAAAGTCAGGATTGAAACCTAAAACAGTAGAAACAGCTTTTGAAAATTTAGAAGCATGAGCAGTAGCTAAGGTGATCACTATGTCATTTTTATTTTTTTTTATAAATTTTCTTGATGCTTCCAAGCCTACTGCTGTATGGGGGTCTACTATTATTTGATTTTTTTTATATGCATGCAAAATACTATTCATTGTCTCTTTTTCATTAATACTAAAAGATAAAAATATTTTTTTTGTTTTTTTAAAACTCTTATTATTTACTTTTATTATGCCGTTTTTTGAGAAGTCATTCATCAAATCATTAATAATATTTCCATCCTGATTATATAAATCATAAAGAAGTCTTTCAAAATTACTTGCTATTTGTATATCCATAGATGGAGACATGGTTTGGTAAACCTTTTCCTTTTTATATATTCCGGTTTTAAAAAATCTGTCTAATATATTATTTTTATTTGTAGCAATTATTATTTTATTAATAGGAACGTTAAATTTTTCTTTTGCAATATAACCAGCAAATGCGTCACCAAAATTACCTGTAGGCACACAAAAACTTACTTTCTTATTTTTATATTCTTCTTTTACTTTATTGTAAGAAAAAATATAATAAGATATTTGTGCCATTATTCTTGTCCAGTTTATAGAGTTTATTGAACCTAATCGTAGCTGACTGTTAAGGTTTTCATCTATAAACAGTTTTTTAACTATATTTTGACAATCATCAAAAGTACCTTTTACTGCTATGTTGAAAACATTCTTTGATTTTACAGTTGTCATTTGTCTTCTCTGAAAATCTGATACTCTTCTGTATGGGTGTAGAATAAATATACTTGAGAATTTATTTCTTTTTACTGCATCTATTGCAGCTGACCCGGTGTCTCCAGAAGTTGCTCCTATTATACAAAGTTTTTTTTCTTTTTTTTCTAAAAATTCATCAAAAGTATTACCTAAAAACTGTAAAGCTATATCTTTAAAAGCTAAAGTAGGCCCATGATATAATTCTAGTAAAAAATTATTTTTATCTAAGTGTTTAAGTGGAGTAATTTCATTATGTCTAAAAGGCTCATAACTTTTACTAATTATTTCTTTTAACTTTTTTTTTTTTAATGAATTACCTGTGAAACATTTTATTACTTCGAAGGCTATATTTTCAAAAGAAAGGCTTTTTTTTAATATATTTTTTTTTTCTATTTTCCAGTCCTTAGGAACATATAGTCCCCCGTCAGTTGCCAATCCTCTTAAGGTGACTTGCTTAAAATTCTTTATCTCTTTATTTCCTCTAGTGCTAATAAATTTCATAGTTTATAATTTTAATCTTTTATTTTCATATGTAAGTAAAGCATAGTTATTAATGTAAAAAGCATTAAACCAGTTGCCTGGTGAAAAACACCTAACCATATAGGAACGCCAAAATATATTAATAAAGCACCTATCATTATTTGAAATATAATTATAAAAAAAATTAAACCTAATATATACTTTATTTTTTTAGAAAGCATACTATAGTATGAAGTCATTTTGAAGAATAAGACAGCAAGTGTAATAAAAAGAAATAAAGCTATGACTCTATGTGCGTAATGTATTAGTTCAAACATATCACTAAAATCTGGGAAAAAGCTGTCATTGCAACCTGGCCAGCTATTACAAGAAAGTGATGCTCCATATTTAGATGTAAATGCTCCCGCTGCTGCTGCTGCCATAGTTAAAAGTGCAGTAATTGCTGTATTAATTTTAGTAAATTTTGATGTCAAAATATAATTTTTAGATAAATTATAAGTTTTGGATATTATTAACAAACCTGTCAAATACAATAAAAAAGCAAAAATTAAATGGATAGCTACTGACCAAGGAATATTTGATTTAAACACAGTTAAACCTCCTAATGCACCTTGAATTAATATTAAAATTAGTAAAAAGTAAGATAACTTTGTATAATTATAATAAATTTTTTTTTTTAGTAAAATATACGAAGAAAAAAGTATGCACACAGGACCAATCACAAAAGCAGCATTAGCTCTATGTATCCACTCCAAAAATACCTGAAAATATGTATATTCAATATTTCCTAAGCTAGAAATTTTACTAGGAGTTGGAAATATGTAACCATAACATAATGGCCAATCTGGGCAAGACATACCTGATCCAGTTAATCTAATCCAGGCACCCAATATAATTTGTAGAAATATAAAAAATAATAATGAGTAACCAATTATTCTTATTAATTTAGTTTTTCTTTTTATTTGCATCTTTATAAAATTTTAAATTATAAATAAAAAAAATAACACATAAAGTTAAACATAAGAAGTACCAAGTAAGTGCATAATTAAGGTGATTTATACTTGAAATATAGTTAGGTAAAACAGCCTTTGTATAACTACTTCTTTCTATGTTTTGCTGATATATAATATAAGGTGATAAATCTAATTTAAATTTATTTTTTAAGTCATTTAGATTGAGAGTGAACCATTGCTCATTTTCTGTATCATTGTGAAGTTCAAAAAATTTGGGCTTTGGGACCTTTATAATTAATCCTTTTACTAATTGCTTTTTAATTTTACTTTTTAATTTTTTTTTCAATTTTTTTTTAGTAAAACCTTTATTTACTAAAACAAACTGACCATTGAAATCATATACTACTATTTTATGAAAACCTATATCACCTTTAAATGTTCTTGGTTGCAAATAAACTATTTTATCATCTAATTCTAAGCCTGTGACTTCAACTGAAAGAAGGTCTCTTATATTTGAAAAAAAATTTATATCCTCTGTTAAAGTAAGTTTTTTACTTAACCTATAAAAATGTTGTTGTTTTGTTTTTTCGTAATTCTTATTTAGTTGCCATGTACCTAAGATACAAAGCAGAAAAAAAGATAAAGAAAAGAATATAAATAATGGAATTGATGAATTATTTTTCATTTATAATTTTAAACTTTTTAATGTAAATATATTAATTTTAAAATTATATTCTTAATTATCCTCCCCACCAATATATTGAAAAGAATAAAAATAACCATACCACATCTACAAAATGCCAATACCATGCCGCTGCCTCAAAACCAAAATGATGCTCTGGCTTAAAGTGTCCTGCTAATGATCTAAATAGTATTACTATTAAGAATATTGTTCCCACTAACACATGAAACCCATGAAAACCTGTAGCCATAAAAAATGTTGAACTGTATATTCCATCACCAAAGGCAAATTTTGCGTGGCTATATTCATAGGCTTGAACAAAAGTAAAAAGTATTCCTAAAAGAATTGTAGCTACTAAACCTCTTATAAGACCTTTTCTGTTTCCCTCAATTAGTGCATGATGAGCCCAAGTTACTGTTGTTCCTGATGTTAATAGAATTACTGTATTCAATAAGGGTAAATGAAAAGGATCAAATACTTCTACTCCTTTAGGAGGCCATTCGCCTCCTGTAAATGTTACTCTACTATACTGAATAGCCTCGTCTGCAAAAATGCTAGCATCAAAAAATGCCCAAAACCATGCTACAAAAAACATTACTTCAGATGCAATGAACAATGCCATTCCATATCTTAATCCTATCACTACTATTGGATTGTGATGGCCTTCATGTTCTGCTTCTCTTACAACATCTCTCCACCATCCAAACATTGTTGCTATTACTAAAAATCCTCCCATTCCAAAAACCCATGAACCAAACTTAATATCATGCATGAACATAATAGCTCCTACTGCTATCACTAAACCTGAAAATGCTCCAGCTACTGGCCAGGGGCTTGGATCTACCAAATGATAGGGATGTGACTGTTTAGTTTTAGACATTACTTCTCCTTGTTTATTATTATTATATTAAATTTATTTCAAATTGCTAACATTAATATTATCAATATTAAAAAAAGTATAACTAAGTGTAAGAGATTTGAGTTCTTTAGTATTCGGATCGTTTATAATTTCAGGACTAATAAAAAATGTAACTGGCAAAACTACTTTTTCTCCTGCTAATATTTTTTTTTCCTCATAACAAAAACACTCTAATTTATTAAAATATAAGCCTGCTTTTTGAGGTGTAATATTATAAGTAGACGTTACCATAATATCCTTTTCTGAATTATTAATTACTTCGTAGTCAACTGTATTACTTTTTCCTAACTTGGTTACTATATGTCTTTTTATCGGTTGAAAGTAAAAGTCTAAGTTTTTTGAAACATCAGCATTAAATCTAACCTTTATGGTTTGATCAGAAATATTATTTGAAGGCAAAGATGCTTTGCTTGGTGTGCCTCCATAGCCTGTTACTTTACAAAATAAGTTATAAAGGGGCACAGATGCAAAAGCTAGCATAAACATACCACTTAGAAATACTACAACAAAAAAAGAGGTTTTAAGATTTTTACTATTTTTTTTCATTAGTTAGACATTTTTAAAATAGTTATTGAATAAATTATTATTACTAAAACAATAATTAAAAAGGCTATAATATATTTTTTTTTCACAAAACTCCTTTTAAAATAACAAATATCCATCAATTACTAAAATTAAAAATAATAGAAATAAATACAATATAGAATACTTAAATAAATTTCTTGCACCTTTATCTTCATTATGTTGAAGGCTTAATGCTAAATATAAAAAAAACGAACTCAATAATGTGGCTGATATAAAATAAACAATCCCTGAATAATTAAATATATATGGAAGTATTGATGTAATATATAGGACAAATGAATATTTTATTATACTTTTAATGGTTTTCTTTTTTCCATGAGTAACTGGCATCATAGGTATATTAACTTTTTTATAATCACTATTAAAGAAAAGAGAAAGTGCCCAAAAATGTGGAGGAGTCCATATAAAAATTATCAAAAATAATATAATAGGAAAAAAGCTAAAGTTATCTGATATGGAGGCCCATCCTATTAAGGGTGGAAGTGCTCCAGCAGCTCCTCCTATAACTATGTTTTGATAGGTCTTTCTTTTAAGCCAAATAGTATATATGAACACATAAAATAAAATTGAAGATGCTAATAACAAACCAGCTATAATATTTGAAGATAAAATTAATAACATAGTAGATAAGATCGATAATACAATGCCTAATGAAAGTGCCTCTGCAGGTCTAACATAACCCATAGGGATTGGTCTACTTTTGGTTCTTTGCATTCTTGCATCTATATCTCTATCATACCACATATTTATACATCCAGCGGCTCCAGCTCCAAGGGCGATACTAAATAAAGAAAAAAAAGTTAACATTGGGTGGTTTATATTTTCTTGAAGAGCTAGTAATTGCCCTACAAAGGCTGTAAAAATTGCAAGGGACATTACTCTTGGTTTGAGTAAACTAAAGTAGTGTAAGGCCGACCCTTCTTTAGGGTCAACCTCTTTGTTCATAGCATAATATGACATTATATTTTAGTGATTAGATTTCTCGCTTTTTACTTCTATATTAGGCAGAGTATCATAAGTATGAAAAGGTGGTGGAGAACTTGTTTTCCACTCTAATGTATCGGGCTCTCCTCCCCAAGGATTATCAGGACACTTTTTACCAAAATAAAGAGTTCTAAATAATATAAAAACGAACCAAATAACTGCTACACCTGAAATATATGATCCATAAGTAGCAATTGCGTTCCATCCTGCGTAAGCATCTGGATAATCGGCGTACCTTCTAGGCATTCCTTGAAGGCCTAAAAAGTGCATTGGGAAAAAAGTTAAATTTACACCTATAAACATTAACCAAAAATGAACTTTACCCATCCATTCAGAGTATTGTCTTCCAGAAATTTTACCAAACCAATAGTAGAAACCAGAAAAAAGAGCAAATACTGCTCCTAATGATAAAACATAATGAAAATGGGCTACTACATAATAAGTATCATGTAAAACTGTATCTATACCAGCATTTGCTAAAACCACACCAGTAACTCCACCCAATGTAAATAAGAATATAAAACCTATAGCAAAAAGCATGGGTGTAGTGAACCTAATAGAGCCTCCCCACATAGTAGCAATCCAGCTAAATATTTTTATCCCTGTAGGCACTGCTATAACCATAGTAGCTGCTGTAAAGTATGCTTTTGTATCTACATCTAGACCAACAGTATACATGTGATGTGCCCATACCACAAAACCTACTACACCTATAGCAACCATAGCATATGCCATACCTAAATATCCAAAAACAGGTTTTCTAGAAAATGTTGAAACAACATGACTAACAATACCAAAAGCAGGCAAAATTAAAATATATACTTCAGGGTGGCCAAAAAACCAAAAAAGATGTTGAAATAAAATTGGATCTCCTCCACCTTCAGGAGCAAAAAACGCCGTACCAAAGTTTCTGTCTGTTAAAAGCATAGTAATTGCGCCTGCTAGAACTGGTAAAGATAAAACTAATAAAAATACTGTTACTAATATAGACCAAACAAACAATGGCATTCTGTGTAATGTCATCTCTGGTGTACGCATATTAAATATAGTAGTGATAAAATTAATAGCCCCTAAAATTGAAGAAGCTCCTGCTAAGTGTAGACTTAAAATAGCCATATCTACCGCAGGACCTGCATGACCTAAATTACTAGATAAAGGAGGATAAATAGTCCATCCTGTTCCAGCTCCACCTTGCACGAAGGGACTTGCCATCAACAATATAAAAGCTGGAACTAATAACCAAAAACTAATATTGTTCATTCTAGGAAAAGCCATATCTGGAGCACCAATCATAATAGGCACGAACCAGTTTCCGAATCCCCCTATCATGGCTGGCATAATCATAAAAAAGATCATAATTAAGCCGTGTGCAGTAGTTAAAACATTATACATTTGATAATCACCATTTAATATACCATCTCCTGGCGCGGCTAGCTCTGTTCTCATAATTAGAGACATAATTCCACCAATTATTCCAGCTATTATAGCGAATATAAGGTACATCGAACCAATGTCTTTATGATTGGTTGAAAAAACCCATCTTCTCCAACCCTTTACACCATGATCATGTTCGTGCTCTATTACTGTAGCTACCATAAATTTTCTCCAATCTATTTGTTTATAGCAATTAATTTGTTATTACTAGCATATTTTGCCTTTGCATCCTTTACCCAAACCTCAAACTCTTCTTCTGTTACCACATGTATTTCTATTGGCATGGATTGATGATTTACTCCACATAACTCTGAGCACATACCATAATAAATTCCTATTTTATCTGCCTTAAACCAAGTTTCATTTAAGCGTCCCGGTACAGCATCAGTTTTCACTCCAAAAGCGGGAACAGCCCAACTATGTAATACATCTGCAGCTGTAACTTGCATTCTAATGATTTTATTTACAGGAACAACTACCTTAGTATCAGTAGTTAACATCCTTTTATAGGGCTTATCTTCTTCAAGTTCCTCTGCACTCTGTACCATGAATGCCTCATAAGCAAAGTTTCCATTATCTGGATACTCATAGCCCCAATACCATTGATAACCAATGGCCTTGATAGTCAAATCAGGTTCTGGTACAACATCTTGTTTATATAAAAGTTTAAATGAAGGTATAGCGATTACAATTAAAATTAAAACTGGTATAGCAGTCCACAAAATTTCTACTAAAGTATTGTGCACTGTTTTAGAAGGCTTATTATTTCTACTCGCAGAATATCTGTAACACACCCATATAAGTAATCCTAAAACGAATAATGTGATTAGAGCCATAATTATAGTAACAAAAGCATGCATGTTATAAACATCTTTTGCTACACTAGTCACTGGGTTCTGCAAATCTACTCCATAATCCACTGCTATTCCATTTGGTTCTTTAGCATAAGAAGCATTAAAGACTAGAAATAGAAAACCTGTTATATTAAGTATTAGAAATAAAAAATTTTTTTTTATTATGTCAA
>CACHHO010000037.1 GCA_902579545.1 Rhodospirillaceae bacterium
ACATTAACTAAAAAAGAAATATTAAACTTACAAAGAAAAAAAGATAAATTAGAATTATCCTTAGGTGGAATTAGGAATATGAATGGCATTCCTGATGTAATAGTTATATTTGATACCAATAAAGAAAAAAATGCTCTTGAAGAGGCTAAAGTTCTTAATATTCCTATTGTCGCAATAATAGATAGCAACTCTAATCCTGAAGGTATTGATTTTCCAATACCTGGTAACGATGATGCAACAAGAGCTATAATGACTTTTTGTGAACTTATTTCAGATACTGTAAGCTCAGGTAATAAAAAAACCTCTACAAATGATAACTTAGATTTAGGAGAAACTGATATTTTGGTGGAGGATGAGACCATTCTTAATAGTGATAATGAAAATTTAAGTATTAAAGAAGAAAATGATGATAAAGGCAAACAAAAAAGTGATGACCCATCAAACTTATAATCATTAATAATAAATAACATATGTCTAATATTTCAACCGATAAAATTAAGGAGCTAAGAGAAAAATCTGGTGCGGGTATGATGGACTGCAAAAACGCACTTTTAGAAAATAATGGTGATTTAGAAAAGTCTATTAGCTGGCTTAGAAAAAAAGGAATTTCAAATGCTGAAAAAAAGTCTACCAGAATTGCCTCGGAAGGCTTAATCGGTATTATCTCCAATAAAAACAATATCTTATTAATAGAAATTAATACGGAGACTGATTTTGTATCAAAAAATAATGATTTTCAGACTTTTTTTAAAACAGTTTTAGATATAGGCATAGCTAGAGAATATGACTTGCCTGGCCTATTATTAGAAAATTATAATAATGTAGAAAATATTGGTGAAGCTCTTCAAAATTTAATAGCTAAAATAGGAGAGAATATAGTTATTAGAAGGCTAGAGTATTTAAGTAAAGACAGTGATGAGTATGAATTTGGTTTTTACTTGCACAACAAAATTAATAATAACCTTGGAAAGATGGGCTGTATAACCAAAATCTATTCCTCTAAAAGAAATAGCAACATAAGTGATTTAGCAAATAAAATATGTATGCATATAACAGCTTTTAAACCATTAGCTATTGATGAAAATGGCATTAGTAAAGATAAAATAGATAACGAAAAGGAAATATATATCACACAATTAAAAGACTCAGGAAAACCAGCTAATATTATAGAAAAAATTGTTGAAGGAAAAATAAAAAAATATTTCTCTGAAGTAACCTTGCTTAATCAACCTTGGGTAATGGATCCTTCAGTAAATGTTGCCAAAGTTATAGAAGATTTTAATGTTAAAAATACAACAGATGTTAAAATAGATGATTTTAAACTTTTTGTTTTAGGAGAGGGAATAGAAGTAGAAGAAAAAAACTTTTCCGAAGAAGTAGCTTCTCAAATTAAAAACACTACTTAAATAATTGATTATATGAAAAAAACTAACCTGGCTAATTTTAATAATTGTAAAAGAATTATGTTAAAGCTTTCAGGTGAAGTCTTAGTAGGAAATCAAGAATATGGGATTGAAGCAGATAAAGTAACATCAATTGCGGAAGATATTTCTAATGTTCATCATAATGATAAGCAAATATGCATAGTTGTAGGAGGAGGTAATATTTTTAGAGGAATATCTGGTGCTGCTCAAGGAATCGACAGAGTTACTGCTGATGGTATGGGTATGTTAGCAACTGTTATTAATGCTTTAGCACTGCAAAATGCTATAGAAAAAAAGGGTGTGTCTACTAGAGTTTTGTCAGCTATACCTATGCAAACTATTTGTGAACCATTTATTAGAAGAAGAGCATTGAGGCATTTAGATAAAGGAAGGATTATTATTCTTGCTGCGGGCACAGGAAATCCATACTTTTCTACAGATACTGCTGCGACTTTAAGAGCTGCGGAGATGAATTGTGATGCAATATTTAAAGGTACTAGTGTAGACGGAGTGTATGAAAGCGATCCTAAAAAAAACCCTAATTCTAAAAGATATACTTCTATTAGTTATAAAAAAGTATTATCAGATAATTTAAAAGTTATGGACTCATCTGCTATCTCATTAGCTAGAGATAATAATATTCCTATGATAGTCTTTTCAATATTAAATAAAAATTCATTTTCACAAGTTGTTGGAGCAAAGGGCTCTTATACTATTATTACTGAGGAGCATTTATGAATGATTTTGTATTAAATGATTACGAAAAAAGAATGAATGGTGCAGTAGATAACCTAAAAATTAATTTTGCTGGAGTAAGATCTGGCAGAGCATCGAGTTCATTAGTAGATAATTTGTTAGTTGATGCATATGGACAGAATATGAAAATAAAAGATTTAGCATCAGTGAACGTTCCTGAACCTAGAACCTTAAAGATAAATGTATGGGATGCAAATTTAGTTTCTTCTGTAGAAAAAACTATAATTAATTCATCTTTAGAATTAAACCCTATGACTGAAGGTCAAATTATAAGAATAAACCTACCAGAATTAACGTCAGAAAGAAGAGTAGAGCTTGCTAAAAGTGTTAGAGGTATGGGTGAGGAGGCCAAAATTGCGATAAGGAATATTAGGCAAGATGGTATGAATAATATAAAAAAATTAAATGAACAGAATATTGCTGAAGATGATATAAAAAAATATCAAGATGATTTACAAAAGCTTACAGATGCATTTATTCTTGATATATCAGAAATTAGCAAAAAAAAAGAAAATGAGATTCTTCAAATTTAATTTATTTAATAATGATTCAAGAAACTATTAACAAAAAAGAATCCGAATTAAAAGTAAGACATATTGGAATAATAATGGATGGTAATAGGAGATGGGCAAAATCAAAAGGTTTGAGAATTATTGAAGGCCATAAACATGGAGCTTCTACTGCGAAAAATATTATTAAGACTGCTATTGAGTGTGAGATAGAAAATTTAACGTTATTTGCATTTTCTTCTGAAAATTGGAAAAGAAAATCTGAAGAAATAAATGATTTGATAGGACTTCTTAGATATTTTTTAAATAAAGAGATAAAAAACCTCGTTGATGGAGGTGTTAAATTAAAAATTCTAGGTGATATTTCTTTATTTCCGGAGGATATAGTAAATTCCTTAAAAAATACCATTTTGTCATCACAAAATAATAATAAAATAAATCTTATCATTGCAATTAATTACGGTGCAAGACAGGAAATTACTAATTCTGTTAAAAAAATAGCTAATGAAGTTTTATTAAATAAAATTAAATTGAAAGATATTTCTGAAAAAAAAATATCAGAATCACTTTATACGTCTGGCATACCTGATCCAGATTTGATTATCAGAACTGGAGGAGATAGCAGATTAAGTAATTTTTTATTATGGCAATCTGCTTATTCAGAACTAATATTTATAAAAAAGCCTTGGCCAGACTTCACTGAGTCTGACTTCGTAGAAGCCGTGAACGAATTTAATAACAGAGAAAGACGTTTCGGTGGTTTTTGATAAAAGTTTTTTACCTAGATTATCTTCTTCAATAATTCTTATAATATTAGCTATATATGCTAATAACATAGGTGGACTTTTTTTTCTTTCTTTAGTCTTTATAATTACATTTTTATTGCTGAAAGAGTATTATGAGTTATTTAATATTTCTTTGTACTCAATTAGCTTTTTAATAAATAATTTTTTTTCTATAATAATTTTACTTTTTATATTTAATAATTTTTTTTTGCTAATTTTTTTTCCTTTAATTATTGGCATATTATTAAATATTATTTTTTATGAACACAAATGGAATATATTAATTTTACCATACTTTTATTTTGCATTACCTTTAAGTTTACTTTTATACCTAAATAATGGTCTTGAAGGTGGTAAATTAATAATTTACTGGCTTTTTGCAATTGTTTGGGCCACTGATACTTCAGCTTTTATATTTGGTAATATTATAAAGGGACCAAAACTATGTCCTAAAATAAGTCCCAATAAAACTTTGTCAGGGTTTATTTGCTCTTTGATAATAGCTAGCGTGGTAAGTATCATTTTTTGTTACTTAAATAATAGTAATACTATAGTAAAAGCTTTACTAGTAGGATTAATTACAAGTTTTTTTACTTCAGTAGGAGACCTTTTTGAAAGTTGGTTAAAAAGAAAAAATAATAAAAAAGACGTTTCTAAACTCATACCAGGTCATGGAGGACTTTTAGATAGACTAGATGGCTTTTTATTTGCTATTGTAGGCATATATTTATTGAATTTATTTTAGGAGTTTATTTTGAAAAAAATTTCTGTTTTCGGAGCAACCGGATCAGTAGGAATTAATACATTAAATTTATTACTTCTAAATAAAAACTTATTTAAAGTTGTTGCATTGACTGCCTATAATGATTATAAAAAACTGGCCAAATATGCTAAGTTACTTAATTGTAATTATGCAGTAATTGGAAATAAAAAATATTATCAATCTTTAAAAAACGAATTAAATGGCACTAAAGTAAACATTATTGCCGGAGAAGAAGGATTAATAGAAGTTGCACAGTTAAAAACAGATATTGTTGTATCGGCAATTGTAGGTATAGCAGGTTTAAAACCTACATTTGAAACATTAGGTAAAACAAAAGTATTAGCCATAGCGAATAAAGAATCAATTATAAGTGCAGGTAGTTTTTTACTAAATGCGGCTAATAAGACTAAAACTAATTTATTGCCATTAGACTCCGAGCATAATGCTATTTTTCAAATATTTAAAAATGAAAAAAGAGAATACATAAAAGATATAACTCTTACTGCATCAGGAGGACCTTTCTGGAAAAGACATTCTACAAATTTTAAAAAAGTAACAATTAAAGAAGCATTAACTCACCCTAATTGGAAAATGGGAAAAAAAATTTCAGTAGACTCAGCTACTATGGTCAATAAAGTACTAGAGACATTAGAAGCGTCAATCTTATTCAATATAAATATAGAAAAAATTAATATTTTAATTCACCCTTCTTCTATAGTTCATGGCATTATAAATTATATTGATGGAACATCTCATATGATTGCAAGTCTACCAGATATGAAATTACCAATTAATTATGCATTGAATTGGCCAAAAAGGTCTTCATCATGTGTTAAAAATCTAGATTTACAAAAAATTCAACATTTAAGTTTTTATAAACCGGATTATAATAAATTCCCATCACTAAAACTTAAAAACATAATATGTAATAGCAAATATAAAAAATCTAATATAATAGTTTTAAATGCCTCAAATGAAGTCGCTGTAGAATACTTTCTTAAAAATAAAATACCTTTTATTGATATTGTTAAAAATATTAATAAAACTATTAAATTATTTAAGCACATTAATATAAAATCAATTAATGATGTTATAAACGTAGACAAGCAGGCTAGAGAATTGGTTGCTAATATAATAGAAAAAAGAATTTAATTATGGAATTTTTTAGTAGTTTAATTAATTATTCAGAGTATATCTTTTGGTTTGTACTGGTTTTTACCATAATTGTATTTATACATGAATTTGGTCATTATTATGTAGCAAGACTTAATGACATTGATGTAGAAAAATTTTCTATTGGTTTTGGCCCGGTAATCTTTAGCGTAACTGACAAAAATAGTACTAAATGGCAATTAAGTGCAATTCCATTAGGGGGGTATGTAAAGTTTTCTGGAGAGATGTATCCAGATAATAAAAAAGATAAAGAGGCTAAAAATAAAAAACTATTTATGAATAAAAAATCTTTGCAAAAGGCTAGCGTAGTATTAGCAGGTCCTATGGCAAATTTTTTATTGAGTTTTATAATATTTGTGTGTGTTTTCTTTTTCTTCGGTAAAAATTATTATCCACCAGAGATAGGAAGTATTGATGATAAAAGTCCAGCATTCAAGGCAGGACTATTGGTGCATGATAAAGTTCTATCAATTAATAATAAAAAAATAATAGACTTTTCTGATATTGATAAATATGTATATGAAAGTGAAACTATAAGTGAGCTTAAATTCCAAATAGAAAGAAAAAAGCAAATACTTACTGTCAATATAACTCCGGAACGTAGAAATATTGAAAGTTTTGTTGGTACAAATAGGGACATTAATTTTATAGGTATCAAGCCTGTAATTATTCCTGTAATTGGAAAGGTAATTGATGGATCTCCTGCTTACCTAGCAGGTTTGAATAAAAATGATAAGATAATTAAAATTAATAATAAAAGAGTATACGGAGCTAGACAAGTTATTGAAATTATAAGTTCTAACCTAGAGAAAAAAGTATTGATAACAATATTAAGAGATAACAGTGAATTAATTTATAATATTGTCCCAAAATCTTTAAGTCAGAATAAAGAAATTGGTCAAATAGGAATAATATTTAAAAAAAGTAGAAATAAATTAAGTATCAATAAATCAGTGCTTGCTTCCTTGCAGAGTATTTATGAAGTATCAACTAAAACGTTAATTGCTTTTTCAGAGATTATTTTTGGTAAAAGAGATCATTGCGAGGTTGGGGGACCTATTTTAATTGCAAAAGTTTCTAATGATGTAGCAAATACAGATATGATTTCATTTATCGCATTAATAGCATTAATATCTATTAACTTAGGCTTAATTAATTTATTTCCATTGCCTTTATTAGATGGTGGACATTTCTTTACATATATTTCAGAGTTTATAATAGGAAAAGAGATAAACTATAATGTTTTTAAGGTAATTCAAACTTTAGGAGTAGCTATAATATTTTTACTAATGTCATTCTCAATATTAAATGATATTTACTGTAGGGTCTTAAATTAAAATGAAATTTATTCGTGTTTTTTTTATTGTTATAATATTTATGAAGATAACTATTTCATATGCCGAAAAGCTTAGCAAAATTGTTATAATAGGTAATCAAAGAATTGATAATGAAACAATTATTTCGTATTTAAATATAGATAAAGGTCAGGATATAAATATTTCTGATTTAAACTTTTCTCTGAAAGAGTTATTTGCTACAGATCTTTTTTCTAAAATAACTTATGAATATAATAAAAATACATTATTTGTTAAAGTAAAAGAAAATCCAATAATAAATAGAATAGCATTAGAGGGTAATAAAAGAATCAAAGACGATGATATTTTGCCTGAAATTCTCTTAAAGCCAAGAGATATATTTACTCTAAATAAAATAAAAAATAACTTACAGATAATTTTAGGCTTATATAGAGCAAATGGTCGGTATGGAGCTGAAGTTGAACCGAAAGTAATTTATTTAGAACAAAATAGAGTTGACTTAGTATTTGAAATTGAAGAAGGACCAAAATCAAAAATTAAATATATCAGCTTTTTAGGTAACTCTTTTTTTTCCGATAAAAGATTAAAGAGTGAAATAATGACTAAAGAAAGCAGATGGTGGAAAATTCTTTCTTCTGGAGGTAAATTTGATAGAGACTTATTGAACTTTGATCAGGAAAATTTAAAACGATTCTATGCAAATAAGGGATTTGTTGATGCAAATGTTGAGTCATCTATAGCTGAATTAAATTTAAAAAAAGAATCTTTTTTTGTTACATTTACAGTTAGTGAAGGTGAAAGGTACAAATTTGGTAATATTAGTGCAGATATCAATTTTAATGGTATTAAATCAGAATTAATTAAGGATGCTATTAAATTTAAGAAGGGAAACTGGTTTAGTGCAAAAAGATTAGATGACGCTGTAGTTAAAATAACAGAAAATATTATGGAAAGTGGAGTACCTTTCATTAAAGTTGTACCTAAACTAAATAGAAAAGAAGATAATACTATTGACGTAAATTTTAATATTTCTCCAGCTGATAAAAAATATATAAATAAAATAATTATTTCTGGTAATTCTAGAACCTTAGATAAAGTTATAAGAAGAAAACTAAGAATAGCTGAGGGTGATGCTTATAATAGGGTTTTAATTAGACGTTCAAGAGTTTTAGTTAATAATCTAGGACATTTTTCAAAAGTTGACTTTAATGAAATTGATAATCCTGAAAAAGCTGATAGTTCAAATATTAATATTTATGTAGAAGAGCAAAGCACAGGTGAATTTTCCTTAGGAGGAGGCTATTCTTCAGCTAATGGAGCACAAGGTACTTTTGGTTTATCAGAAAATAATTTATTTGGCAAAGGTCAAAGAGTAAAATTTTACTTTTTGACTAGTCAAAGGCAAAATAGACTAGATTTTTCTTTTACTGAGCCTTTTTTCTTAAACAGAGATGTTTCATTTGTTTCAGATATATTTACTACAGTTAGGGAGTTTCCTGAAAGTAATTATGATAATAAAACTGATGGTGTTGGAGTAGGGATAGGATATGTAGTTGGTGAATATGGATCACAAAATATTAAATATTCACTTGAAAATAGAGAGATTATTGCAGATGAGGAAGCTTCCAGCTCAGTTAAAGCCGAGGCAGGAAAAAATATTTTATCTTTAATAACATTTGGTAACAGCATTGATAAGACTGACAGTAGAATGGATCCTACAGATGGTTGGTATGTATCAAATACTATTGGTTTAGCAGGACTAGGAGGAGATAAAAAATACTATAAACTAGGTTTATCTATGGCAAATTTTGAAAGTTTATTTGAAGATTTTGCTGTTTTTTCGTTAATGTTTAAAACGGGATTTATATCAGGTATTGGTCAAAATATTGAAATTTCAGATAGATTTATTTTAGGAGATAGTTCTTTTGTAGGCTTTCAAAATGCAGGAGTTGGGCCTAGAGATAAAGAAAATGATTCTGCATTAGGGGGCAACTTATATTATACACTCACTCCTGAGTTCAAGTTTGATTTGGGTTTACCAAAAGAGCTAGGTATAAGAGGAAGATTATTTATGACAGCAGGATCATTGTCTACAATTGACACAGATAGCACAAATTATTATGATGATTTTAGTTTAAGGTTAACAACGGGTATGGGAGTTTTATGGCAATCTCCATTTGGTCCTATTAGACTTGATTATAGCCATGCAATTTTAAAGGAAAGCTATGATAAAACAGAATCGTTTAGTTTTAATGTTGGTACATTATTTTAATATCATGAAAATTTTAATAATATTATTATTAAGTACTTTTTATTTAAATTTAACTTTTGCAGAGAATGAAGTAAAAAATAATAATTTAAATGCAGATAATTTTCCAGCAGCAGTAATAGATATGAAAAAGGTTTTATCTAAATCTTCCGCTTTTAGTACATTGCAAAAAGAAATGCAAGAAATAGAAAACAACTTTAAAAAAGATATAAAAAAAGAAGAAGAAGAGCTTAAAAAGGAACAAAACAATCTTGTTGCACAAAAATCTGTTTTATCTGAAGAGCAATTTAAAGAAAAAGAAAATGAATTTAAACAAAAAGTTAACAAAGTTCAAAGCAAAGTTGAAAAAATTAGAAGAGAATTAGAAGCAACTATGGCAAAAGGTATGCAAATCATACAACAAGAAGCTGTAAAGCATATGAAAGATATTTCAATTAAAAAAGGTTATCTGTTAGTTTTTGATGCGAATTCAACAGTAATAGCTGCTGATATAATTAATATATCAAATTTAGTAGCAGATAAGCTTAATAAATCATTGCCTAAGATTACAATTGATCAAGATAAAGAAAAAAAAGTTGATTAATAGAATTATTTTAAAGCCTTCTGGCCCCTATAGCATAAAAACCTTAGCCAATATTTCTCATGATAGAATTTATGGAGATGAAGACACTCTTATTTACGGAGTTGCTCCAATTGATAGTGCATCTACTAAAGACATAACATTTATTGATAATATAAAATATATAAATGAATTAAATGCAACAAATGCAAAAGCATGTATTGTTAACAAAAAAGTTTATGATAGGTTTTCTAAAAAAAAAAACTTAATATTTTTAATTTCAAAAAATCCTTATCTTAGCTATGCAAAACTTTTAAGAATGTTTTATCCAATTAATGATAAAACTATTACTGAAAGTTTTTCTGATATAAAAATTGATAAGTCTGCAATTATATATTCTAATGCACAGATTAAAAGTAATGTTGAAATAAGAAAAAAAAGCATAATTAATGCTTTTTCAGTAATAGGTCCAAATGTTGAAATAGGAGAAAATTGTTATATAGGTAATAATGTAAGTATTTCAAATACAATTATAGAAAATAATGTAAATGTACAGGATGGAACTATTATAGGACAAGATGGCTTTGGTTATGTTTTTGATGGCTCAGAATTTTTAAAAGTTCCTCAAATAGGAATTGTTAAAATAGGCAGTAATGTTGATATAGGAGCAAACTGCACTATTGATAGAGGTTCTTTAAAGTTTACGGAAATTAAAAAAGGTGTGAAAATAGACAATCTAGTTCATGTAGCACATAATGTGAT
>CACHHO010000038.1 GCA_902579545.1 Rhodospirillaceae bacterium
TACAAGCAATGAATTTGCAAAAAACAAAGAAGGTGAAAGTTCTGTTGAAAAAAAGAATTTTTCTGATAAACCAATAGTAGAGTCTAAGGCTAGTTCTGATTTATCAGGCACTGAGACTAATAATGATATTGATGAAGGCTCTTTTAGTAATAAAAATAGTATAAGGAACAATGCAGGATATAATGGAGATATTTTAGAAGAAATATCTGAAGAAACAGAAATTAATGCTGTAAAGTCTATTGCTAATTCCGAGTTATCAGGAACAGAACCTATAGATCAAAGTGCAGGAGAGATCTCTAGATTTGACGAAGATACAGATAAAGGTGATTTAGATTATAGAGAAGACACAAAAGAAGTGGTGTTAAATGAAGAAGGAGCTAATAGCCAACTACCAAAAGATATTCCTGAAGATGACAATGATAGTGTTCTTGAAAAACAAATTAAATTAGCAGCTATGAATGAGAAAGATCCAGAAAAGAAAAAAAGACTTTGGAATGAATATAGAAAATATAAAGGATTACCACAAAAGGATTAAATATGATTGAAAACTTAAAAAAAATTATTTTTTATATTTTTGTTACTATTAGTTTAAGTGCATGTATAAGTACAGGAAAGAATGTACTAAACTCAGGAAAGGATGCAATTAATTCTGCAAAAGAAAAAATTTTTTCAGAAAATGACTCAGAGAATGATGTTGGATTAAATCTAGATGAAGAAAACCAAAACCAGAATGATCAAGTAGAGACGACCTCACAAATTATTCCCCAAAGAAGTTTAAATATTATTATTCCAGCATTTGATCCAGGAACAGACGAAGAAGATGAAGAAGTTTTTGAAGAACTTAGAAACTTTGAGTCCCGAAGATTTGCGGTAAAGCTTAAGCTTGCGTTAGAAAATACGAATAAAGTTGGAGCAGTAAGAGTTACTCCAAATACCAGCGCATCAGGTCAAATTTATGTGCTAGGTAAAATAAAACAATCGAATGGCCAAAAAGTTAAAATAAAAGTAAAGGTTATAGATGCTGCTGGAAAAAAAATAATGGATAAAAATTTCTCAAAAAAAATTAAAAGTAGCCATTTTAGTAATATAAGAACTAAAAATACTGATGCTTATAACGAACTATTTGAAGAAGTAGCTCTTAAAGTAGTGGAAAAATTACAAAAATTAGATTCAATAGAAGTCAATAAACTAGTAAATATTAGCGATCTTCGTTTTGGGTCAGAGTTCTCTCCAGAAAGCTTTAATGCATACTTAAGTAAGAAAAAAAATAAATACAAGTTAGTTGCACTACCAAGTGAAGATGATCCTATGTGGCAAAGGGTCAACTCTATCAAAGTTAGAGAACAGTTATTCGTAGACAGTCTACAATCTCATTATGACAAATTTGTAAGTTCTTCTAATCAGAGTTATATACTATGGCAAAGTCAGAGTTATAATGAAATACTTGCAGAAAGAGAAGCTAAGAAAAAGGCAATAGGAAGAGGTGTTTTAGGGGTACTATCAATTGCTGCGGCTGTGGCATCAGCAAGTTCTCCTTATAAGAATGATAATTATGATTATAAAGGTGAAGTAGCAATGGCAACATTAGGAGGAAAACTTCTGGAAGATGCTGCAAAGTTTAAGGCTGAAGCAAAAATGCATAGAGACTCAATAAATGAATTAGGAAGTTCGATAGACTCAGAATTGGCGCCTAATATTATTGAATTTGAAAATAAAACAATAGAACTTTCAGGAAACGCGAAACAGCAATTTATAGAATGGAGAAAATTTCTACAGAAAATGTATGAATTAGAGAAAACTCCTGATGTTCAGCTGTAAATATGAATGAAGATTTTAAGACTAAAATTTTAATAGAAAAGTCTAAGCAAGAAAATAAAGCAAACCTTTTGTTTAAATATGTTATTTTATTATTTTTTGCGATTGCATTTTTACTAATATTTTTAATATTTAAAGAACATTTTTTTAATTATTTTAATAAATACTTTTCCAGTAAAAATAAGTTAGAAGAAGTAGAGATTGAACAAATAATTATTAAAGAAAAAGATATAGATCAACCAATTAATAATGAAGAAATAAATATAGATATATCGCTCTTTGAGGAATGTAGAAAATATAAATTAACTGAGAGTCAATGTGAAATAAGTAGTCTTTATCAGATAGCTTTAAAAAAATTTAATGAAGAGTCTGAGAAAATATTTTCTAATAAAAGCATAAAAGAAATATACCCTGACCAATTTAAAAAATTGTTAGATTTAAAGCAAAGTTCTCTGCAAAATTTTACAAATAATTTTTTTAAAAAGGCATATATTGATATCAAGGAAGCAGAAAAAATATCTTATTCTATTATTGATCTAAGTAAAAAGGCTTACAAAGAAAATATGGCATCAGCAAATGAAGCTTATTTAAAAAGAGATCAAAATGCTGCCAGTTTATTTTTAAAAAATGCTGAAAAATATTCACCCGAAAGTTCTGATATTTTGTTACTAAAAGGGCGCGTTCAAAATATTAGTCAAATTATTCAATTAGAAAAAAAAATAGAGGAAGCAATTCAAAATAAAAACGTAAGTCAGGAAATAGATTTAATTGAAAGAATTAAAAGTTTAGATAACTATATTTTAAAGTATGATAGTAGGCTATCTGAACTTATATCCTTAGAAAAAGAAAAAGAATTTAATAATATAGTATTAGAAGTTCAAGAGTTTATTAAAAATAATAAAATGAATATGGCTAAAAAAAAACTAATATTAGCAGAAAAAATATACCCTAAAAATAAAATGATTTCTGCTTTAAAGGCAGATATAAATAATTTGGAAAAAATTAATAAAATATCTTTTTTAAAAAAAGAAATTAATAAAATGATTATTAATGATGAGTGGGTAAAAATAGAAAAAAAGTACGAAGAGATACTTCTCTTAGATAATACTAATTATTTTGCAGTGGATGGCTTAAAAGTTGCTAAAAAGGTAAATAGTTTAATGGATAAAATTAAAAAACTTAATAAAGAACCATTGCTACTTACTAAAACTGAATATTATGATGAGGCAAGTTTCTTATTGAAAAAAGCTAGTTCTCTTAACATAAAAAGCTCTGAGTTATCTAAAAATATTTCGATATTAAATAATAATTTAGATTTAGCTAAAACGCCATCAATAGTTAATTTAAAATCAGATAACAATACTCATATTATAATAAGAAAAATTGGTATCGTTGGTAAGACCTACTCAAAAACCTTAAAATTAAAAGCAGGGAAATATATTTTTGAAGGAAAAAGAGATGGATACAAAACAATTTTAGTAGAAAAGAATATAGATTTAGATGAAAAACTAATTAATTTAGAAGTAATATGTAATGAACCAATTTAATGCAAAAATTTTAGATGCAAGAAAAAGACAGCATCGTTTTATATTTAATATAATACTGATGCTGTTTTTTTTATGTTTTTTTATTATTATAAGTTACTTCTTTATAGTTTCTAAAAAAGTAAAAATTAATCCATATGTAGATACTTATTATCTTGAAATCATTAACGGTAAAGGACTATTTCTATTTAAAAGGGTGTTATTTTTATCAGATAATATTACAATAAAAGTTGTTTCTGAAGGATATGATGTTTTTCAAAATAATTTTATTAAAAACGAAACTAGAAATATTGATATTAATCTTATTGAAAAGGATACTAATTTAACGTTTCAAACCAATACAGAGATAGGTCAAAACAACTGGTATTTAGATGACAAACTAATATCAAATGAAAAAATACTTAATTTAAAAGTCAAACCGGGAAACTACAAATTAAAAATAGAAAATAAATTTTATAAATCTAAAACATTAGATTTATTTTTTAAAAAAGATATTAATAAAAAAGATTTTGAAATTAGATTAGATAGAGTAAAAGCCAAAGTAAATATTATAACAGAACCATCGGGTGCAAATGTATTTATTAATGATAAAAAGGTTGGGCAGTCTCCTTTAAATTATGAATTATTAGCTGATAACTATGAAATCAAATTAGAAAAAAAAGGGTACCAAGCAATAATAGAAAATATTGAGCTTAATAAACTTAATAGTATTTTGAATAAAAAATATATTTTTACTCCAGATAATGTAATGATAAAATTAAATTTAGAACCGGATAATGGAAAATTATTTATAAATGGTATATTAGAAACTAATTATACTGGATTAACTCTATCAACTAAAAAAAAATATAACTTTGTTTATAAAAAAGATGGATATATAACAAAAGAAAAAGAATATTATTTCACTGAAAATAAAAATAAAACAGTTAATATTTCTCTAAAAGAAGAATATGGGGAAATAAGTATAATTACAAATCCCATAGCTAAAATTTTAATAGGGGGTAAAGACTTTGGTATATCACCTAAAAAAATTAAATTACAAACTGTTAATCATAAACTTAAAGTTATTAAAAAAGGATATAATACATTTATTACAACAGTTAAAACTAAGCCTAATGAATTATCTAAAATAGATATTAAACTGGAAAAAAAAATTGATAACTTAAGTCGTAAAAGTGATGAAAATTATACTAGTTATATAGGTTTAAAGTTAAAACTTTTTTCTCCTAATAAATTTATTATGGGAGCTCCAAGGCATGAAAAAGGTCAGAGAGCAAACGAGTTCTTAAAGGAGATAATTTTAAGAAAGAAATTTTATGCATCTTTAACAGAAGTTACAAAAGAACAATTTTATAAATCTAAAAGCATGGTGTATAACAAAAAAGATAAAAATCTCCCCATTTCAAACATATCTTGGTTTGAAGCAGTAATCTTCTGTAATTGGTTAAGTGAAAAAGAAGGGCTTAAAAAAGTATATATGTTTAATAATAAAAATTATTTAGGAGCAAACTTTCAAAATAATGGTTATAGATTACCCACAGAAGCAGAATGGGAATGGTTAGCAAGGAAATCAGGTAGAAATAATTCCACAAAATTCTCTTGGGGAAAAAATTTACCTATACCTAAAATGGTTGGGAATTTAGCTGACGAAAGCGTTATAGGATTTCAAGAATTATACATTCCTAACTATAAGGATAACTTTCAGTCTCTAGCTCCTGTAGGGTCTTTTAATAAAGATATTTCAGGATTATTTGACTTGACAGGAAATGTTAAGGAATGGGTGCATGATTATTATTTAGTTTCTGTTCCAAAAAGTAATATGGTATACTATGATCCAACAGGTCCCAAAAAAGGAGTAGGACATGTAATAAAAGGTTCTAGTTACCTATCAGCTACTCTTCACGAGATAAGAGCTTCTTATAGGGACTCTGAAGTAGGCAAAAAAGAAGATATTGGTTTTAGAATTGTTAGGTATTTATTAGGAGAGGAATTTAAAAATAATGAAAAATAAGAAACAGTATTATAGATTATTATTAGTTATATTTTTTTATTTAGGAGCCTTTAATGTAACATCAACAGAGCAGGATATTACATTGAATAATCCAACTAGTTTCCCAGTAGATATATAATTAATCATGAGAGAGTTAAAATTAATTAATTATATAGTTTGCATTCTGTTAGCTCTGTTTGTTCATATAATTTACCAAGCTATAGTAATACCTGAAGCATTAGTTATAATAGGTAGTGCTGAACAGAGTGGTCAAAGTATTCCTAGGCACTTTTTAATAATAATTAAAGATCTAGAACAAGAAATTTGTATTATTTTATTCTTAATTGGACTTTACTTGATTACTTATAAAATATTTCAATTAAATTCTAAAAAATATTTATTTAACGTAGACTTTCTTGAGGATATTGGTAGCAGCAAAGTTTCAGGCGAAAAAGCTATTTTGGAGTTAGAAAAATTACCCAAGGATATATCTTCAAGTCCATTAATTGAGACTCTTAAAGCTAGCTTAAGGAGATATATGATAACAGATAATGTACAGAATACATCTGATGCTATAACAGTTAGTGTAAATAATTTATCTTTAAAACTAGATAGTGAAAATACTATGATTAGGTATTTAATTTGGGCTATTCCTTCTATTGGATTTGTTGGAACTGTTAGAGGAATAGGGCAAGCATTATCTAATGCCGATAAAGCCCTAGCTGGAGATATTTCTGGTATGTCTCAAAGTTTAGGAGTTGCATTTAATTCTACATTTGTAGCTTTGTTAATAAGTTTAGTATTAATGTTATTTCTTCATTTATTACAAAAGATGGAAGATAGCTTATTGATAAATATACAATCTTATAGCGAAAAGTTTTTGTTAAATAGAATTAGTAGGAGATAAAGTTTTAAATAAAAGAAGAAATATTGGTTTTAATTTAGCATTTCTAGACATAATGTCGTGTGGTTTAGGAGCTGTTATCTTAATGTTTTTACTTGTTAAAAAAAACTCTCAAGAAGAAATAAAGCAGATAGTAGAACCTCAATCAAACTCAGAAATAGAACTTTTAAAAAAAGAAGAAAAACAATTAAAAATTGAAAATGAAAATTTAAAAAATCTTAAATTTAAATTAAGCAAACAAGAAAAAGACTTAAAATTAAACTCAGAAGACTATGAGAGTATTTTAAATGCACAAAAAGAAAAAGAAAAAAGTAATAATCTTAAAATTAATGAATTAGAAAAAAATATAGAAAATATAGATATAAAAAAAAATACAGATAATTTAAATTTAAAAGGTGAAGGACAGCAAGAATATTTAATAGGTTTGGAGTTAAAAGGTAAGAAAATAGCTATTTTATTAGATTCTAGTGCTTCTATGACAGATGAAAAACTTATCGATATTATCACAAGAAAAACACAATCAGACAAAAATATTAAAAAAGGACCTAAATGGCAAAGAACATTGAGAATAATGAAGTGGCTTTTGGTAAGGTTGCCCGAAAATAGTAAAGTATCAGTTATACAGTTCTCAGATAGTAGCAGAATCTTAGGCAAAAGAAATTGGTACAATAATAATTCTAAAGATCTATCTTTACTTTTTAAAGAAATAAATAGTATAATTCCCGGTGATGCAACTAACCTAGATGCTGCTTTTAAGGCAATTAGAGGAATGGAAGTTAAGCCTGATGAAATTTTTCTTATAACAGATGGACTTCCAACAAAGGGGAGTAAAAACACAAATGTAAACTTTTTTAGTAAATGTAATTCAATTATTGGTAATGCTAAGAAAATAAGTGGAGAATGCAGAGAAAAACTATTTTTATCGAGCATTAATGAAGCTAGCAGTATAATTTCATCTATTAAAATAAATATTATTTTATTACCATTAGAAGGAGACCCTCAAGCTAGTTATAATTTTTGGAAGCTAACTGCAAAAAATAATGGCTTATTGTTTGTTCCTTCAAAGGATTGGCCATGAAAAAAAAAAGTAGAGAAATAGAAATCTTTTCTTTATCATTTCTTGATATTATATCCTGCGCTTTTGGCGCAATAATATTAATTCTTCTGGTCATTAAAAAGGGAGATACAAGATTAGAAAAAAGTTTAGACTTTAATACGGTTGAAAAAAATATAATAGACAATTTAAATTATTCACAAAGTATAGAAAAACTTCGTGCAGAAAATAAATTACTTAAATCTGTGATTAATACTAAATCAAGCAATATAGAGGTAATTAGTAATCAACTGGAACAGAAGAAAAAGGAGATTGAAAGCAACGCAATAGTAAACCAAAAAAAAAAAGAAAGTATAAACTCACTTGAATTAGTTGCAAACTCTTTAACACAAGCAAACAATAAAGTAGGAAAAAAGACTGTTAAAGATAAAGAGGTAGGAGGTATACCTGTAGACAGTGAATATGTAGTTTTTATTATTGATACTTCAGGAAGCATGAAAGCTATATGGGATAAAGTCACAAGAGAATTGATAAATATTTTAAATGTTCATCCAAAAGTTAAAGGTTTTCAAATATTAAATGATAATGGACTACACTTACTAGGCGCATATGAAAATAAATGGATACCTGACACACCTAGTAAAAGAAATAATATTTTAAATATATTAAAAAACTGGAATAGTGCATCCAATAGTAGTCCAGTTGAAGGGCTTGAAATTGCTTTGAAGCGATATACTTCAAAAAATAATAACACCTCTATTTATATCTTTGGAGATGAATTTACCGGAGGTAGCTATACACCTGTATTTTCTACAATAAAAAAATTAAGTACAAGAAAAAAAATAAGAATTAGTGGTGTGGGCTTTATTTCTCTAGGAAGTACAAACGATAGATTTGCCACGTTAATGCGAGAAATTGCAGAAAATAACAATGGAACATTTTTGGGTTTGCCGATAATTGGTATGGATTTAAGACAGTATGAGAAATAGCAGTTTTCAAATAAGTTTTATATATATTTTTATTAGAAAAGAAATAAAGATTAATTAAAAGCTATACTTATAACCTATAGTGTAATTATATAAATATTCTCCATTAATCATGTAAGCTAAAGCTTCGGTACGAATTCCATTAACATCTACACCTCCACCAAATAATGGCTCTGTACCACTACCTAAAACAGCAGTAGAACTACCTCGAGTTCCTGTAACTAGAGCATCTGCAGTCCAAGTAAAGAAACCTCCTCTTGCAAAAAAGTACATATCGTCATCTCCAAACTTCCCTAAGCCTGTTAATTCAAAACCATCAATACCTATAACGATAGTTATTGATTCCACCGGTCCAGTAGTAGTTGTATATAACACTAAATCTCCTAAATTTGTATATCCACCTTCTACAGCAAAAAAATCACTTAGATCAAATCCAGCATGTAATTTAATGGAAACTCCGGCATTGTCTGTAGTAGAAGAGCTATAACCTAAGTTAACCAATGAGGTATTTATTGTATTTAAATCAGCGGTAGTTAAACCAAAATCAGTTAGTCCTAGACTGCCATACACGTAAAAGTCGTCGTTTGATTTAGCAATATTTAAAAATAAAAAAAATGCTATTTATACTTATAATTTCTGTGCAAATCATTTATATTTGAGAAATAATAACATGGAAAATTTATGAAAAAGATTAAAGATTTTTTTAATAGGGATGAAGTTCAGCAAATTTTATTATATTTGTTAATATTTACAGTAATTTTAATAAGTATTTATATTTTTTTTAGTTTTTATATTGAAATATTTTTAACACTAATTTTTATAACTCTCATTTTAATTTTAAAAAAATTAAAATAAACCAAATTAAATTATTTATTTAGCATAACTTTTCTTAATCCTGGCATAGGTGGCTTTGATGCCTTACCTGCAAAGCATTGAGCTATTTGCATCCATTCATTTGAAATCGGGCCAATTAATTTTAGATTTACGTCCTTTATATTCCTTACTTGTGTTACTACTTGGCAAAACTCCTCTGCGTTTCCTTCAATTTTATTTATATTATTAGAATTATTAAACTCCCAAACTTTTCCTGAAGGAGAATATAACTTTAAGTAGGGTGGCTCAGATGGAATTTTTTTATTATTTATTTTGAAAGCCCAATTAAAAGTATTGTTACCAATTATTACAATATTATAAATTCTGTCATGATTAATTCTTTCTATACCTAATATATCAAATATGGCTTGACCATGTGCCCAGGTTTCCATATGTCTTGCACTGATTGAGGACAAGACACTCATATCTGGACCTACCCATTTGACTCTTTTTTTTGGTTCTTCAAACTTAAACGTTTCTGTTAGTTTTAGATAAAATTCTTTCCAAAGCATTAAAAGCTCTTTATCTTTTATATGAGGTAAGACTATGTCCTCTTCAAAATCTTTGAGTGTTTTATTCTTTGAAAAAAAAAAATTTAGTTTTTCTCTAAATTTTTTCCAATTGTCTTCTCCTTCAAGTGATAAATAAGAAGCATAATTCCAAACATGTAAATGTCTAATAATAGTATTAAACGTCCAGCTTTTAAATTGAGTAACTTTTCTAAAGTCATTATTTGATAAATTTTCTAAAATACTATAAATGTATTCACTTTCTTGATAAAAGTCATTAGCCTGGCTTAACATAATCTCTTCCTTTAAATATCTAGTAGTTTAAATCTTCTATATCTATGTCCTCAAGTTTTTCTGCTGTTAATTCATATATACTATTGTATACATTTTTTATAGGAGGAGTATTCTTTAGTATTCCTTCAATTGCTATAGGCTGATACATATAGCGTACTCTTTCTGACTTATTTAATTTGACAAATATCATTTGATTAGGTGGAGGTGGAGGCACATGTATACACATACCTGCATCA
>CACHHO010000039.1 GCA_902579545.1 Rhodospirillaceae bacterium
ACCTGGTGAACCTCCTCCTACTTTATTTGAGTATATTCCAGAAAATAGTATACTTTTTATTGACGAGAGTCATGTAACTGTCCCTCAAATTGGGGGAATGTATAGAGGAGATTTAAGTAGAAAAAATACTTTATCTGAACATGGATTTAGACTTCCTTCATGCAAAGATAATAGACCGTTAAAATTTGAAGAGTGGGAAACTATGAGGCCCCAAACTGTTTTTATATCTGCTACTCCCGGTGAGTGGGAATTAGAAAAGACAAAAGGAGTTTTTACCGAACAGGTTATAAGACCTACTGGATTAGTAGATCCTATTTGTTTATTAAAACCAGCAAAAAACCAAATTGATGACTTGCTATACGAAATAAAAAAAGTAATAAAAAAAAATGAGAGAATTCTGGTTACTACACTTACAAAAAAAATGGCAGAAAATATAACTGATTTTTTAAGAGAAAGAGAAATAAAAGTAAAGTATCTTCACTCTGATATAGACACTGTAGAGAGAATTGAAATTATTAGAGACCTACGACTAGGTGAGTTTGATGTTCTTATAGGAATAAACTTACTAAGGGAAGGTCTTGATATTCCAGAATGCTCTTTAGTAGCAATATTAGACGCAGATAGGGAAGGTTTTTTGAGATCTAGAACTTCATTAATACAAACAATAGGAAGAGCTGCTAGAAATATTAATGGAAAAGTACTTATCTATGCAGATGTAATTACTAAGTCAATAAAGGAAGCTTTAGCAGAAACTGAGAGAAGAAGAAATAAACAAATAGAGTTTAACAAAAATAATAATATTACTCCAAAAACAATAAAAAAAAGAGTTGAAAACCTAATTGATGACATTACTAATAAAACTGAAGAAACTGATATAAAAAATGATAATATAATAAGAGGTGATAATTTAAAAAAATATATAAAACAGCTAAAAAAAGACATGTACAATGAAGCAGAAGCATTAAACTTTGAAAGAGCTGCTGAAATTAGGGATGAAATTAATAAACTAGAAAAAGAAGAGCTAAATATTTGAAAAATAAAAAAATAAAAAATGTTTTTATTACAGGAGGTGCTAAAAGAATAGGCGCATGTATTGCTGAACATTTAGCTAGAATGAATTACAATATTATAATACATTACAATAAATCCGAAAGTGCAGCTCAAACACTTAGTAAAAAACTGAAAAGTAATGGAAAAAATGTTTATTGTGTAAAAGCTAACCTTACCAACACTAAAGAAATTAAATTAGCTTTTGAAAAAGCTGTTAAGAAATTTGGATATATTGATTGTTTAATAAATAATGCTTCGACTTTTGAGTACGATAACCTGAAAAGCCTAGACTATAAGAGTTGGCAAAAACATATTTCTGCAAATTTAACAGCTCCCATGATACTTAGCAAATTATTTAATTATCATCTTAACAAGAAAAAAGGAGATATAATTAATATTATAGATCAACGAGTTTTGAATCTTACCCCACACTTTTTAAGCTATACAATATCTAAGTCTGGATTATGGACATTAACTCAGACCTTAGCTTTAGAGCTTGCACCTAAAATAAAAGTTAATGCTATAGGGCCGGGCCCAGTAATTAAGAGTAAATTTCAAACAGAAAAACAATTTTCAAAACAATGTGGTAGCATGCCATTAAAGATAGGCAGTAATCCCTCTGAAATTGCACAAACTGTTATTTATTTATTGTCAATTCCTTCTATTACTGGACAACTAATTACCTTAGATGGTGGCCAACATCTAGGCTGGGGACAAGTAAAAAATAATAATAGTATAAAAGATTAATATGGATGAGAACTTTATATTTATAGAGAATTTTTTAACTACCTGCCTTATAGGAGTTTATCCAGAAGAGAAAAAAAATAAGCAAAAAGTAAAAATATCAATTACTCTCAAAATAAATAGAAATAATAATTCATCCGATAATATAAATAGTACTGTATGTTATCAAAAAATACTTACTATTCTTAATCAAATAACTAATTATACTCATATTAATTTAGTAGAAACGCTTGCAAATAGACTAGCAAATGAATTTGAAAAAATTAAGCATGTAAAAGAAATCAATATAAAAGTAAGCAAATGTGAGATAATAAAAAATGGTACAGACATAGGTTTTGTATTAAAGAGATCAGTGAAAAAATAATGTTGGAATCTCAGCTAAATAAAGGAATAAATATTATTAGAGAATATTCTAACGAGTTTCCTAGTAAGAGTGGGATCTATAAAATGATAGCTTCTAATAACGAAATATTGTATGTAGGAAAAGCTAAAAATCTTTCTAAAAGGGTCAAATCCTATGCCAATCCACTAAAACTTAATTTTAGATTACAAAAAATGATCTCCCTAATTAATAAAATTGATTTTATTATTACAAAAGATGAAGCGCATGCTTTATTATTAGAAGCTAGTCTAATTAAAGAGATTAAACCAAAATTTAATATTTTATTAAAAGATGATAAATCTTACCCCTATATAGTATTACGTAGAAGTCATAAATGGACTCAGGTAAAAAAACATAGAGGAAAAAAAGTAAAGGGAGATAAATATTTTGGACCATTTGCCTCTGTTTATCATGTGAATAATACTCTAGATATCTTGCAAAAAATTTTTCCCATCAGGACATGTAGTGATTATGAGATAGAAAATAGAAAAAGACCATGTATACAGTATCAAATTAAGAGATGTACAGCACCCTGTACAAACCTCATAAAAAATAAAGAGTATGATAAAATAGTTAGTGATCTAAATAATTTCTTAATGGGGAAAGGAAATAAGGTTTTAAAAGATTTGCTAAAAACAATGAATATCTATTCAAAGAAATTAGAATTTGAAAAGGCTGCTGCAATCAGGGACAAGATTAGATCTCTTGAAAAAATAAACCATTTGAGTAATAAAGTTTTAGAAAAAGTGGGTTCAGTAGATATATTTTGTATAACAAAAATAAATGATATTTTTGCTATAGAGGTAATTTTTCTTAGGTATGGCAGAAACTTTGGATCAAATACACATTATCCTTATGTATTTGATAAAGAAAAAGAAGATAATATTTTAAATAAATTTATTGCTCAGTTTTATAATTATACTTCAAATATACCTAATGAAATTTATGTTTCCCATAAAATTAAAGAAAAAGAACTGTTAGAAAAAGCATTGAGTATTAAAAGTAAAAATAATGTAAAAGTTAAAATTCCAAATGATAAAAATATTATTGAGACAATAAATTATGGAATAAAAAAGGCTGAAAAAAATCTAGCAGAAAAAATATCCAAAATATCTAAGATTACAAAATTAAATAAACTTATTGAAAAAAAGTTTGATTTAAAAAATAGTATTAATAAAATTGAGGTTTATGATAATTCTCACTTTGCGGGGAAAGAAGCAGTAGGAAGTTACATAGTTGCGGATGATAACGGTTTTTTAAATAATGAATATAGAAAATTTAACATAAAAGAAGCTTCAACGAATGATGACTATGGTATGATGAAGGAAGTCTTATCAAGAAGACTTAAAAGAGCTGAAAAAGATTTTTTACCAGATCTAATAATAGTAGATGGAGGACCAGGACAATTGTCAGTAGCAAAAAATATTTTGCAAGAATATAATATAAAAAATGTTTCTCTTATAAGTATTAGTAAAGGTAAATTTAGAAACTCAAATAATGAAGTTTTTTATAATTTCTTTGGGAAAAAAATTATTTTGTGTACAGATGATCCCGTTTTTTATTACCTACAAAGATTACGAGATGAAGCTCACCGGTTCGCAATAAATAATCATAGAATCAAAAGAAAAAATAACCTATTCAGCTCACAAATAGATAATATAGAAAATATAGGACCCAAAAGAAAAAAAAATCTTCTTTTATATTTTGGGTCAGTTAACGAATTGAAAAATGCTAAACTAGATAAGATTGAACAAGTTCCTGGTATTAGTAAAAAAGTAGCTAAAACCATATATAACTATTTTAGATAATTAAAATGACCTTACCTAATATTTTAACAATGATAAGAATGTTATTTCCATTTATAATAATTCTTGTATTAAATTTAAATTTTAATAATTATTATGAAAAACTTATTATTTTAATAATTTTTATATTATTAAGTTTTACAGATTATTTAGATGGATTTTTAGCTAGAAAATTGAAAATTGAATCTAAATTTGGAAAAATATTTGATCCAGTTTCTGACAAAGTACTTACTTGTAGTACTTTAATGTATATTATATCATATAATTCAATTGTCCTATTGCCTTCATTGCTAATAATTACTAGAGAATTTATAGTTTCTGGAAATAGGGAATATATGTTATCTACCAAAGGCAAAAGCATAAATGTTATTTTTTTATCTAAGTTGAAAACAGCATTTCAGTTTATATCTATAACTTTATTCCTATCTTATGAGATCTTAATAAATTATATAAATATTTTAAATATTGCTATTGGATGTATTTGGATTAGTACTATATTGACATTATATACTGGTTTCAAATATTCTTATAATACGTATAAATCTAATAAAAGGAAATAATATGAAAATTTTATATTTCTCATGGATTAAAGATAAGCTAGGAAAATCTGAAGAAAATATTATATTACAAGAACAAATAAAAACTGTAGAACAACTAGTTATTTTTTTACAAAATAAAAATGATATTTATAAGGATATATTTAAGGATAATAAAATCATTAAAGTTTCTATAAATATGGAAGTTTCCAATTTCAAGGACTCAATTTCAGATCAAGATGAAATAGCCTTTTTTCCTCCTATGACTGGAGGATAAATGATAAGTGTCCAAAAAAATAATTTTTCTATTAATGAAGAATTAAGTAAGTTAAAAATTAAATATAATAATATAGGAGCAATTAGCAACTTCATTGGAATAGTAAGAGATAAAAGCAAACAAAGTAATTTAGTTTCCATGACATTAGAACACTATCCAGGTATGGCAGAGAAAATGCTTACTGAAATTGAAAACCAAGCATTATCAAGATGGAACTTAATTGGATCTACTATAATTCATAGATATGGAGAGTTATTTCCCGGAGATCAAATTGTTTTGGTAATTACTGCATCAGAGCATAGAAAGGATGCAGTAGAATCTTGTCATTTCATAATTGATTGGCTAAAAACTAAAGGTCCTTTTTGGAAATATGAAAAAACTAATAGAGCAGGTTTTTGGGTAGAAGCTAAAGAGACTGATAAAAAAGAAGAGTTAAAGTGGAAAACTTAACTTGAAGTAAGGTTAGTATATTTTTCTATTAATAATTTACAAATTTTTCCTGGAATAAATTTATATTCATTTATGCTTTTCACCGGAGTAACCTCAGCTGCAGTTCCTGTAACAAAACATTCATCATAGCTTTCAATATCATTTAATGTAAGCCGTTTTTCTACGACATCTATCCCTTCTTCTTTTGCAATTTTTATAACAGTTTGTCTTGTTATACCATCTAAAAAACAGTCAGCAATTGGCGTATGTATAGTATTATTTTTTGCGAAGAAGATATTTGCACCTGTAGCTTCAGCTATATAACCTCTATAATCAAGCATTAAACTATCATCAAAACCTTGAGATTCTGCATCATGCTTGGATAATGTACAAATCATATACAAACCTGCTGCTTTAGTATTAACTGGTGCAGTAGATGGATCTGGTCTTTTCCATTTAGAAATATTTAGCTTTATGCCTTTAAGTTTAGCTTCAGGAGAAAAATACGATGGCCATTTCCAAGCAGCTACTGCAAAATGAATTGTATTATTTTGTGCAGATATACCCATCATTTCACTACCTCTCCAAGCAACCGGACGTATGTATCCATCAATTATATTATTAGCCTCTAAAACATTCTTTCTAATATCACAAATTTCTCTAGTATTATATGGCAAGTTAAAGCCTAGTGTATTGGCTGATCTTATAAGTCTATTTGTGTGTTCTAACTCTTTGAACACTTTTCCATTGTATGCCCTTTCACCTTCAAAAACAGAACTAGCGTAATGTAACCCATGGCTTAAAACATGCAACTTTGCATCAGACCACTTTAATAATTGACCATCTAAAAAAATATATCCTTCTAAATTACTATAATCCAAAATCTCCTCCAATTATATTAATAAGCTAATTTAATTAATATAGATACAAAATTATTATTTAGGAATATATTTTTTTTTGTTATCTTTACATATGTTTAAACATAAACATATTTTAGTAATTGATGATGATAAAAAACTAGGAAGTTTACTAAAAAGCTATTTAAGTGAGAAAGGTTACCTAGTAGATGTAGTTGAAAATACAAATTTAGCAAAACAAATGATTACCAGTATTATATTTGATTTACTTATATTAGATGTAATGCTCCCAAATGAAAGTGGGCTTACCTTCGCAACAAAGCTAAAAAAACAAAATATACCTATACTAATGTTATCAGCAATGGGTGATGTAAATGATAGAATTAAAGGTCTAAAAACAGGAGTAGACGAATACCTTTCTAAGCCATTTGAGCCTGAAGAGTTATTGCTCAGAATAGAGAATGTAATAAAAAGAAATAGCGTAATAAAAAAAGAATTAGACTTTTTAAAAATAGGACATTTTAATTTTGATATTAATAAGAATATATTAAGCAAAAATAATAACTCAGTTAAATTAACTGTAAAAGAGACTAAAGTATTGTTATATTTATATAATAACGTTAATGCTGATGTAGCAAGGGAAAAACTGGCAGAAGAACTTAGTGTTTCTAAAAGAACAATAGATGTTTTGGTCAAAAGACTTAGAGAAAAAATTATGTCTATACCTACATCTAAAAATATTTTATTAACTTCACGGGGGATAGGGTATAAATTAGACCCTTAGAAAGATGAATACTAGAAAATTTTTTCCAAAAACCTTTTTTGGTAGATCATTAGTAATAATATTAATCCCGGTAATAATATTACAATTAGTTTTAATATATTTTTTTTATGAAAGACATTGGGATGATGTTGGTAGACGTTTAGCGTTAGCCCTTGGTGGGCAAATATCTTTCATTATAGAAACTCTAGAAGATAAGGACTATGCCACCAATGCTATTAAAAAAGAATTTTCAAAAGCTGAAAGTAGTTTTTTATTAAAATCAAAATGGAATCTAAATAAGACACTTAAAGAATACAAACAAAATAAAGTTGTTTCCCTATTAGATAAGACATTAGAAAAATCATTAGCAGAAAGAATTAAATATCCTTATAAGTTTAATACTAAATTAATAAAAAATAGAGTAATAATATACGTAGAAGTTGATAAAGGTGTTTTAGAGTTTTCAGTTGCTAGAAAGATATTATATAGCTCGACTATTGAGGTTTTTATTATATGGATGTTACTTACAGCTATCTTTATGTTAATTCTAGCTCTATATTTTATGAAACAACAAATTAAGCCCTTAAGAAGTATAATATTAGCAGCAGAAGAGTTTGGTAAGGGTAATAACAACTATGACCTTAAACCTAGAGGAGCATATGAATTAAGACAACTTGCAAGAGTTTTTATAAAAATGCGTGCTAGAATTAATAATCAAATAAATAATAGGACTCAAATGTTAGCTGGTATTAGCCATGATCTGAAGACTCCTTTAACAAGAATGAAACTGCAGATAGCTTTGCTTCAGGATAAAAATGCAATAAAAAGTTTAGGAGAAGATATTTCAGATATGAGAGAAATGATAGATACTTATTTGGCTTTTGCGAAAGGAGAAAAGGAAGAAAAAGTTAAAAATATTAATTTATATAAGCTAGTAAATAAGTTATTTGAAAAAAATATAATTAGTAGCTCAAAAATATTAAAAAATGATGTTAACAAATCATTAACAATATCTATCCAACCCTTGGCAATGAGTAGAGCGCTATTAAATATTATTTTAAACGCTATATCTTATTCTAAAAACATTGTAATAGTTTCTTCTGGAGAAACAAGTAATTATATAAATATATGTATAGAAGATGATGGATTAGGAATTCCTAAGAGCAAAAGAGAAGATGTGTTCAAGGCATTTTACAGAGTAGATGAATCTAGGTTATCTAAAACAGTAAATACTGGATTAGGTTTAACCATTGCTAAAAACATAATTCAGTCTCACGCAGGAAAAATTAGCTTAGCTCAATCAAGTCTAGGTGGGTTAAAAGTAGATATTACTATTCCTGTAAAGTAAATTCTTGCTTTTTATTAATTTCTTCAAATAAACTTGTTATTTTTTTAATCCTTTTAATACCTTTGTCAATAATTGCAAAAGATTTATTATTTTCTTCATCTTCATATAACCATTTATTGAAAGCTAATAACCAAACTACTATTAAAGATTTTACTAATAACTTCTTTTTCAAAGAATTTTCTGAAACTGTAAAAAAATCAATAAAAGAATTTATAGTCCTTTTACTACTTTTAAGGCTCAGCAGAATAAATTTTGGATTATTTAAATAATAATTTATTATATTAGATATACCTAATTTATTTTTTTCCATAATTTCTAATTTATTCATCATATATTCTTGTATAATTTCCTCTGGTTTGCTTATTGAAAGGTCATCTTTTGATATTGAATCTAAAACTATATTATCAATCTCTTGATTATAGTAATTAAGAAAAAAAATTTTATCTGTTATTTTATTTTTTAAACTACTATTTTTAATATTAAATTTTTTCTCTATTCTATGAATGTCTAATTCATCCCATTCTCCTATCTCAGCTTTCTTAAAAAAATAATCTATTACTTTATTATCAACCATTAATTTAGCTTAGATAGTTTATCTGCTCTATTTTTTGCGGCAAATATTGCAGCCTTCATAATTTGATAAAGTCCAAAGTTATTTTTTTCTAAAACTTTCAAAGCCTCCTCAGTCGTTCCTTTTTTACTTGTAACCTCATTTATTAATTTTCTTATATTATTTTCATTCCTAGTTAACTCTAAAGCTCCTCTAACAGTATCATATATAATTTTTTTAGAAACTCTTTTACTGAATCCTATTTCTTTACTTATGTTCTCAAAAACTAATAGAAATAAAAAAACATAGGCCGGGCCGCTTCCTGATATTGCGGTCACAGAGTTTAAAAGTTTTTCATTTTTTAAAATATGAACAGTTCCAAGATGTTCAAATAAACTATTTATTGTTTTTTTGCTACTTTTTTTTATATTCTTCGGGTATAAAATACAATTTACACCCAAGGCTATATCTATTCCTATATTAGGCATTATTCTAGTAATTGGTATGTAAGTCATTAACTCTTTAGCAATAGTGTCAGCACTAATACCTGCCATTATAGATAGGTAATTTTTTGTTAGAATATTTTTTTTTACAATTACTTGCGCTAACTTTTGAAAGTTTTGTGGTTTTACAGCAAACAAAACTATATCACCTTTCCAGAAATCGGGTAAAGTTTTGTCTACTTGAAGGTTTTTATTTCTTTTCTTTATAGTCTTTCTTGTAGCCAAGCTTTTTTCAACCATATAGATTGTATAAGACTCTCTTTTAGACCACGCAGACCCAATAGAATAGCCCATTTTTCCTGCACCAATTATTAAGATATTCATTTTGTAATTTTATACTTCACCCTTAGTCTCTAGCATAAGGTGTTTTAGAGTACTTTTTACATCTTTATTATCCCAGGCAAACATTTGAAAAGCAGGATAAAACTTCTCACATTCTTTTAAAGCTAATAATGATGATTGCTCTAACTGATGTCTACATAAACTCTGATTAGTTGGAAGAGGAAATGATTGTCTTAAAACGGGCCAACTGTCTTCTGTCCAAACCTCAAAATGACCAATTAAAAGTTTTTCATTTATACTAGAAAGGAATGCAA
>CACHHO010000040.1 GCA_902579545.1 Rhodospirillaceae bacterium
AACCTTAAATCTGCATTATCAGACCTTAAATATAACCTATATTCAGCTCTAGAAGTAAACATTCTATATGGCTCAGGGGCACCTCTAGTAGTTAAATCATCTATCATAACCCCTATATAAGACTCAGTTCTATCTAAAACAAAAGTTTTTTTATTATCATTAATTGCCAATACCGCATTTACTCCTGCTATTAAACCCTGCCCTGCTGCCTCCTCATAACCTGTAGTTCCATTTATTTGTCCAGCAAAAAAAAGATTTTTATAGATTTTGCTTTCTAATGTTCTTTTAAGAGCCCTAGGATCTATATGATCATACTCTATTGCATAACCCATTTGTGAAATTTTAGCATTCTCTAAACCCTTTATAGAGTGAATGAAACTATTTTGTACATTTTCAGGCAAAGAAGTTGATATTCCATTAGGATAAATTAAATTTGAGTTAAGCCCTTCAGGTTCAAGCATTACTCTATGCCTATTCCTATCAAAAAATCTATATACTTTATCTTCTATTGAAGGACAATAACGTGGACCTATAGAAGAAATAGTTCCATTATAAAGCGGACTTTCCTTTATTGATTTTTTTATTAGATCATGGGTGACTTGGTTAGTCCAAGTAGTATAACATGGTAATTGCATGCTATAAATTTTGTTAGTTTCTATAGAAAAAAATTCAGGAGACTCATCTCCTTTATCTTTTTCTAATATACTAAAGTCAATAGAGTCTTTTAATATTCTTGGAGGGGTTCCTGTTTTTAATCTAGCCATAGGTAACCCTAAGCTTTTTAAACTTTCCCCCAGTCTATTTGAAGGGCTTTCATTTAGCCTGCCTGCCGGGGTTTTTTTGTTTCCTAAATAAATCATACCATTTAAGAAAGTTCCTGTTGTTAGAACTACTGACCCTGAATTTATAGTTTCTCCGTTATCTAAATATACCCCTGTACATTTTTTTTTATTAAACTTTAAACCCCTTACCATTGAATTAATAATTCTAATATTTTTATATCTTCTTAGCTCATCTTGAATAGAAGACCTATATACATCTCTATCAGCTTGGCATCTAACACCTCTTACTGCCGGCCCTTTACTAGAGTTTAACAGCTTAAATTGGATGCCTGCTTTGTCTGCACACTTAGGCATTATTCCACCCATAGCATCTATTTCTTTTACTATATGACCTTTTCCTATTCCCCCTATAGCGGGATTACATGACATGACACCAATTTTGCTTTCATCTATAGTTGCCAACATTACGCTAGCCCCCATTCTTGCTGCTGCAGCGGCCGCTTCTACTCCGGCATGACCGCCTCCTATAACTATGATGTCTGTTTTATTAATCATTCTATAATAATATATAGGATAAATAATATAGTCTATAAAAACCTTCAATGTTTCACGTGAAACTATATATTAAAAATGCACCTTTTGTTTCACGTGAAACTACTTCCCTATACAAAAGCTAGAAAAAATATTACCTAAAATTTCTTCCACATCTATTGTTCCCATGATCCTGGAGAGATTTCTGCTGGCTTGCCTCAGATGTTCACTTATTATTTCTTCTGATTTTTCTTGTAAAGCAGCCTCAATGTTTTCTAATGCTCCACATAACTCTTTTTGCTGTCTTGCATTAGAGATCAATAAATCATCTTTTTTAAGATCCTTTGTCTTTTTAAGTATTGTTTTATAGATACTTTCTAATAAACCTTCAAACCCTTGCCCTTTTAAAGCACTTATAAATATTACTTTATCATAGTTTTTTTTCATTGGCCCTAACTTATCTATTTTATTAAGTATTATTAATTCATTTTTTTTAATCTGCTTAGGAATGTCTTCTTCTCTTTCAATTACGTGCAAAATAATATCTGATTCTTTTTGTAAAAGTCTGGCCCTCCTAATTCCTTCTTTTTCTATTTTATTTTTTGTATTCTCTATTCCTGCTGTATCATAAAATATTACAGCGTACCCTTTTAGATTTACCGCTGACTCAATAATATCTCTTGTTGTGCCTGGCTGGTTGCTTACTATAGATTTTTCTTTTTTAACAATTTTATTAAATATGCTAGATTTCCCAACATTTGGCTTTCCCTTTAAAACTACTTTTGCTCCGTCTTTTATCAACTCGTAGTAGTCTTTATTTTTTATGGCTTTTTTCATTCCTGTTAATATTTCTAAAAGTTCTTTTTTTATCTTTAGTGTTTCTGGGGCATCTTCCTCGTCTGAAAAATCTATAGTTGCCTCCACCAAGCTCATACATTTAATTAATTTTTTTCTCCAGTCTTTTATATATTCAGCTAAGCCATCTTTATATTGCTTAGTTGCTAGCTCCCTTTGTGCTTCAGTCTGTGAGTTAATTAAATCATTAATTGCTTCTGCTTCTATTAGGTTCATTTTTCCGTTCATAATTGCTCTTTTTGAAAACTCTCCTTGTTCAGCATAATTAACATTTTTGAATGAACTTAACACATTAAAAAAACTTTGAAAAACTGCTTGTCCTCCATGAGTATAAATTTCTATAGTATCCTCCCCTGTATATGACTTTGGTCCAGGCATCCAACAAAGCATGCAAGTATCTATTATTTTAGTTTTATTTGGATAGTAAAGTTCTCTTAAAGTAATTACTCTCTCTTTAGGTATATTTTTTTTTGTAAGTTCCTTAAGTATGTTTTTACAGTCTGGCCCTGATATCCTTATTATAGAAATTGCTGATTTCTGGCTGCCTGTTGCTAGGGCGAATATTGTTTTATCCATTTAATTAGCTACTAAAAGCTTTTTAACCACGTTACCCCTAATTAGTAACTCATCTATAATTAAATCGACTTCCCGTTTACTTGATACTTTGTACCAATGTCCTTCCGGGTATGAAACTAAAATAGGTCCCTTTTTGCACCTGTTCAAGCAACCAGAACTATTTATTCTAATCTTTTTTAAGCCTAATTCTTTTACTTTTTTTTTCATGTAATTTCTAAGTTCAACACTATCATATTTGCCACATGAAACTTTCTTAGGGTCTTTCCTTAAATTTGTACAAAAAAAGATATGTTTATCGTAAAATAACTTCATAGTTTATATATTTGTATGTTAAATTATAAATGAGAATAATATAAATATTTAATTTTATAAAGGACTTATACTATGTCTACTCAAATAAAAAAAATACAAATAGAAGAAAATGGGGGTCCAGAAAAAATGCTATGGAAAAACTTTGATCTACCTGATCCAGAAGCAGGACAAGTTACCATTAAACATTCTTACATAGGATTAAACTATATTGATACTTACCACAGGTCTGGTTTGTATCCTTTGCCTTTACCCTCTGGATTAGGCATGGAAGCATCAGGACAAATAATTAGCATAGGAAATAGTGTATCAGGACTTAATATTGGAGACAGAATATCTTATGTAATGGAATTAGGAAGCTATGCAACACATAGAAATATTAGTGCGGAAAGATTAGTAAAAATACCAAATAATATTAAAGAGTCTGAGGCAGCTGCTTCAATGCTTAAAGGAATGACAGTTGAATATCTAGTAGAAAGGTTATTTAAAGTAAGTCAATCTCACACGGTACTTTTTCATGCAATCGCTGGGGGAGTTGGCTTAATAGCATGTCAGTGGTTAAAAAGTATTGGGGCTTTTGTCATAGGAACAGCTGGAAGTGAAGAAAAAGCTGAACTAGCAAAAAAGTATGGCTGTGATGAAGTAATTTTGTATAAAAAAGAAAACTTTGTAGAAAAAGTTAATGATATTACAAAAGGAAAAGGAGTAGATGTAGTCTACGATGGTGTTGGAAAAGATACTGTAATCAAAGGATTAGACTGTTTAAAGCCAAGAGGTATGATGGTGGTATTTGGTAACTCTTCTGGAAATTGTCCTCCTATAGATCCAGGAACTTTAGCTGCAAAAGGGAGCTTGTATTTTACTAGACCTACCTTAATGACATATGGAGCCAATAGAGATGACTTATTACATAGCTCTTCTAGAGTATTTAATATGATAGAAGAAAATAAAATTAATCTTACTATTAATACTGACTATAAATTATCCGAAGTCGTAAAAGCTCACGGGGATTTGGAAAGCAGAAAAACTGTTGGATCTATAGTAATGATAAATGACTACTGATTCATTGCTTGAAAAAAGTCTTCGTTATTTTTTGAAGATTTAAGTTTATCTAATAAAAATTCCATTGCATCCGTTGTTCCCATTGGGGAAAGTATTTTTCTTAAAACCCACATTTTAGCAAGCACCCCTTTATCAACTAATAACTCTTCTTTTCTAGTTCCAGACTTAGCAATATCTATAGCAGGGAAAGTCCTTTTATCAGATAGTTTTCTATCTAGCACTATTTCAGCATTTCCTGTTCCTTTAAACTCTTCAAAAATCACCTCATCCATTCTAGACCCTGTTTCAATTAAAGCGGTAGCTATAATGGTTAAACTTCCACCTTCTTCTATATTTCTTGCTGCACCAAAAAATCTTTTTGGTCTCTGAAGGGCGTTAGCATCAACTCCTCCTGTTAAAACCTTTCCTGAAGAAGGCACAACCGTGTTATATGCCCTAGCTAATCTAGTAATAGAATCTAACAATATAACTACATCTCTTCCGCTTTCTACTAGTCTTTTTGCTTTTTGTATTACCATTTCCGCAACCTGTACGTGCCTACTTGCTGGCTCATCAAAAGTAGAAGATACCACTTCTCCATTAACAGTTCTTTGCATATCTGTTACCTCTTCAGGTCTTTCGTCTATTAAAAGTACAATAAGATATATTTCCTTATGATTTACTTCTATAGAATGTGCTATACTTTGCAAGAATACAGTTTTTCCTGTTCTAGGTGGAGAAACAATTAAAGCTCTTTGACCTTTGCCAATAGGTGATACTAGTTCCATTATTCTTGTAGACATATTTTTTTTCTTTGCTTCAGGACTAGAAGAGTCTATTTCTAGGTGAATTCTATCATTCGGGTATAGTGGTGTTAAATTGTCAAAATTTATTTTATTTCTAACTTTTTCTGGACTTGTAAAATTAATGGTTGTTACTTTCAGAAGTGCAAAATATCTTTCGCTATCTTTTGGCTGTCTAATTTCCCCTTCTACAGTATCCCCATTTCTTAGTCCAAACTTTCTAATTTGACTAGGACTTACATAAATATCATCTGGACCTGGCAAATAATTTGACTCTGGTGCCCTTAAAAAACCAAAACCATCTTGTAAGATATCAATTACACCGTCTCCATGTATTGCCGTTCCTTTATCTGCAACAGATTTTAGTATACTAAACATGATGTCCTGTCTTCTCATATTAGCTGCATTTTCTATGTTGTGTTCGGTTGCTAACTGCAACAATTCATGTGTTTTCCTTTTTTTAAGATCCTGTAAATGCATTTTATTGAGTTTTTTTGTGAAGTATCTATAGTAAATATATTAAATTGAGATTAAAGTCAATAAAGTACTAATTTTATATTGTTATATTTTTAATTATACTTGCTAATAATTTACTATGATTTTAAAAAAAAATACAGAGCATCCTGATGTTTCATTCGGTAAAACTGGAATACTTTTAATAAACTTAGGAACTCCTGACTCCACAAAAGTTAGTGATGTGAAGAAATATCTGAAAGAATTTTTGTCAGACAAAAGAATAGTAGAAGTCAATAGGGTTTTATGGTGGCTAATTTTAAATTTAATTATACTTAACACAAGACCTTCAAAAACTGCCAAGGTTTATAAAGAAATTTGGATCAATGATGTAGATCAATCACCTTTAAGATACTATACAATTGCACAGAAAAACAAATTATCGATTAAATTTAAAAAAAAAAATATACTTGTAGATTATGCTATGCGTTATGGGAATCCTAGTATTAAAGAAAAAATAAATTTTTTAAAAACAAAAGGCTGTGAAAACATAATCATATTACCTCTTTATCCTCAATATTCATCTCCTACTACTGGTTCAGTTTGTGAGTCCGTTTTTAAATCCTTAATAAAAATGCGGTGGCAACCCAGCATACAAATTGTTCCTCATTATGAATCAAATCCTCTTTATATATTGGCTTTAGCAAATAGTTTAAATCATAGCTTAGCCAAAATTAAATGGAGACCTGATCTTATTATTGCTTCTTACCATGGGATTCCCAGAAAATATTTTTTAAAGGGTGATCCGTATCATTGTTACTGCCATAAAACAACTCGTTTACTAAAAGAAAGGTTTAACAAAAAAATACCCTTTCTTACCACTTTTCAATCCCGCTTTGGTCCTGAGAAATGGTTAGAGCCCTACACTGAGGAGAAACTTATAGAATTGGCAAAAAAAAACATAAAAAATATAGTAATAATATGTCCTGGCTTTTCTTCTGATTGCATAGAAACATTAGAAGAGATTAATCTTCGTGCTAAAGAAGTTTTTATAAAAAATGGTGGTAAAAATTTCTTTATGGTTCCTTGCTTAAATGATAACAAAGATCATATTACTTTATTAGCAAATTTAGTAAAAAAATATTTATAATGCTTAATTTATACTTAATCGTAAAATCTTTACACATTATTAGTTTCACTGCTTGGATGGCTGGTATGTTTTATCTACCTAGATTATTTGTTTACCATAGTGAAAACAATTTGAGAGATGAGGAAAAACAAAGGTTTTTACTTATGGAGAAAAGACTACTTAAAATTATAATGAATCCTTCCATGATGCTTACATGGCTTTTTGGTATAATTCTAACTATTCAAAATCCCTTTTATTTAACTGAGGTATGGTTTCATATAAAAATTCTTTTTGTTTTTCTTATGTCTGCTATGCATGGCTATTTTTCATATTGTTATAAAATGTTTTTATACGAAAGAAATAACAAGAGCCATAAGTTTTTTAGAATAATCAACGAAGTACCTACAATATTCTTTTTAATTATAGTTTTTCTTATAGTATTTGGAGTTAACTCTTAAAATCTCGAACATAGTTTACTAGGTCATGAACATTTTTATTAGGTGTTTGAGGTAATACTCCATGACCTAAATTAAAAATGTAACTGTTATTTTTCATAACAGATAATATTCTGTTAACCTCATTTTTTAATTGGTTACCTCCAACAACTAATGAAATAGGGTCAAGATTCCCTTGAATACAGAATTTTTTTGAAACTAAGGCTTTAGCTAGGTTTAAGTCCACATTAGAATTAAGACTTATACAGTCAATATAACTCTCTATTTCTTTATAGTTATTTAAAATGTTACTTTTTGTGTAAAGAATAATGGGAATTTCTGGATGTTTTTTTTTTATTTTTATTGCAATGTTCCTAATTGCCTCTAATGAATATTTACTGTGCATCAAATAATCCATCTGATAAGCATGTGTATCAAATATTTGCACCGCATCTACTCCTGCTTTTATCTGGTTAACTAAATGCTCTTCAATATTCTTAGCAAATCTTTTGATAATAAATTCCATTAGTTTTTTATTTTCGTAACCAAATCTCTTTATTTTAGACAGATCTTTTGTTATTTTTCCTTCTATGTAATAAGTTGCCAACGTCCAGGGAGCTGCTGAAAATCCCAACAAAGCTTTGTCTTTTATTTCTTTTTTTAAATTTTTAATAGCTTTGTAACAAGGGTTTAACTTTCTATAGTCCAGTTCTTTTTTAATACTTTTTATATCATTTTCTTTTTTAGGCGCCTGTACTACAGGGCCAATATTTTTGATAAATTCTACTTTTATTTGTAAAGCATCAAGTAATAATAAGATATCAGAAAATATTATAGCCGCATCAAAGTCATATTCTTTTATTGGTTGTAAAGTTATTTCTGTCATTGCTTGTTCATTTTTGCACATATCCAAAAAACTTGGAAATTTTTCTTTTACTTTATGATAGGCTTGCATATACCTTCCAGCCTGTCTCATTAACCATATGGGAGTGGTCTCAGTCTTTTTTTGTTTTAAGTTTTCAACTAGAATTTTTTTCATAATATTTATATTACACATAATATATATATTTTAATATTAGTAGTAGTAATGAATATAATTACAAGGATTAAATTCTATTAACATTTATATCAACAAATTGTTTTATTAAAAGTAGATAGTATGATTAGTTTATAAAGAAAATATAGTGACATCTTAGAATTACCCACATTTTAATAATAAGTTTTTATATGTGAATTAAATGTTAATACTTTACTTAAAATTCAATAAAAACTGTTATATATTAGAATATAGGTAACTTATGCATAATTTATTAAAAAATAATCCACAGGTTTATCTAATTTCAGATTCTACTGGTGAAACTGTTTCTATAGTTGCTAGGTCAGTCTATGCAAGGTTTGAGGACATAAATTTTGAGGAAAGCCGTTGGGCATTAATTAGGTCTAACAAACAAATTGATAATATATTGAGTGTAATTGAAAAAAAACCAGGAATAGTTTTGTATACTATGATAAATAAAAAACTAGAAAACTATTTACAGAAAAAATGTCAAGAAATAGACGTTATTGCTCATCCTATATTAGATAACACTATTACTGCTCTTAAGGAAAGCTTTGAAATTAAAACAAAAAACAAACAGAAACCAGGAAAACAACATAAATTAACGGATGATTATTTTGAAAGAATAGAGGCTTTGCAATATGCAATAGCAAATGATGACGGCCAATCTGCAGATAAACACAAAGCAGATATTATATTATTTGGAGTATCAAGAACTTCTAAAACACCTACTTCCATATATTTGGCAAATAAAGGTATCAAAGTTGCTAACATACCATTTGTTTTAAATCAATCACCAGACCTTACAGATATTTCAAAAAAAACATTAGTTATTGGTCTTTTTGCTAGTCCTGAAAGGCTCCAACAAATAAGAACATCTAGGCTAAATTCACTAAAAGAAACTAAAAAAACAGAGTACATTGATTTAGATTTATTAAAAAAAGAAACAGAACAAGCAAAATTGATTTGTATTAAAAATAAGTGGTTAATGATAGATGTGACAAAAAAATCTATTGAGGAGATAGCAGCTACAGTAATAGAATATTTTAAAATTTTTAAAAAAAGATATAATGAAATATAGAGAAGATACAAAAATATTAGGTATTGTAGGGAACCCTCTTAAACAATCCTTATCACCATTATTGCATAACTATTGGATAAAAAAATATGAGTTAAATGCTATTTATCTACCTTTAATCACAAATGAAATTCAATATTTAGATAAGACCTTAAAAAATTTTAACTTTCTTGGTCTTAATGTAACAATACCTTTTAAAAAAGAAGTATTAAGATATTTAGATAAGGTAGATAAAGGAGCAAAAAAATTAAAGCAGTTAATACTATTGTATGTAAGAATAAAATAATTAAGGGTTACAACACAGATATATTTGGTTTTAGCGCAGGAATAAAAACAGAACTAGAGTGGAACAAAAAAAGACCGACAATAGTTTTTGGAGCTGGTGGTGCTGCAGAAGCAGTTTTATGTTTTCTTACAAATAGCAATGCAAAGGATATTATAGTTATAAACAGAAATAAAAATAGAGGAGAAAAAATATCCAAAAAATATAAGGGAGTAAAGCATTTAAAAAATATAGATAATAGTTTATTAAAGGAAGCAGGTTTAATAGTTAACACTACAAGTTTAGGTATGTTGGGATACAAAGAACTAGATATAGAGTTAAAGGGGATAAATAAAGAGGTTATAATATATGATATTGTATATAATCCAGAAATGACAGGTCTAATAAAAAAAGCAAAAAAAGAAAAGTTAAAAACTATATCGGGATTAAGT
>CACHHO010000041.1 GCA_902579545.1 Rhodospirillaceae bacterium
AACCTGATTCTGAAGTAAGTTTTGCGTAGTTTCTAAAAAAAGAATGCTCACTAAATTCATCTTCTGATTTTGCTTCTGCATCTAATTCTAACATGAACTCTTGGTATTCGGCACTCATAGTTATTCTCTATTTTTTAAATGGTGTATCAAATCTTTTGCATGGACCTCTTTTTTTGATGAGCCCTCTCTTATATATACCTTATCTCTAAAACAGCAAATTTCATCACTAGGTAATTTAGATATTTCTATAATACATATTTCTTTTCCTTGTTCAGAATAATATGGATTTTTACTTTTATATATATTTATAAAGTTAGAATATTGTCCTATTTCATTTGCGATTTTCGTTTCTATATGCCTAAAGTAATCATCTAAATTTTGCAATTTAGGACTATCTTGTAAGTCTCTTTCAACACCACAAAGCTCCTTTATTGTTCCTTTTTCATGAATTCCTAAAACTAATACACCTCCTTGGGTATTTAGCATTGCACTAATCTCAATTAATGTAATATCTGACACTGCCTTATAAACTTGTTCTTTAGAAAAAAGAGTTTCTCTACCGAACTTATAAACTAATTGTCCTTTATCATTTTTTTCTGGTTCAGGCATATTAGGAAAAGGTACTCTAAAAGATGCTTTAAATTCTATATTCTTGTTTTCCATATACTCTTTATCTAAAAAATTAATTTCATTATATTTTTGATTCGTATTAACTTTTGTAACATTTAAATTTTTAACTTCCCATGCTCCTAGGTCTGTTGTGTTAAGAGTATAGGAGGCAGTCTGAATTAACTTATGAACTTTTAATCTGGTAATTCTTGGAAAAGTAGAAGAAATCTCAAAATACCTTCTTTGCACTAAGGAATATAAATCTTCATCATATTCATCTCTATCTTCATATTTGGACTTTAATAATTTCTGTTCAAATAAGTTTATTGTCTGAATATTCTCACCATCTTTTTTAAATATACTTCTTAATTCATTTACTTTTTTTAACAAGCTGAAAGTTGGAAGTTTTTCTTCTGTATCTTTGTTATTTGATATAGTTTGGTGTATAAGAAAAATTTTACCTGATTTGATATTAAGTTGTTCCAAGCTACTTATTGAAATTTTTTTATCTGATGTTTGTTTTTGTGTTTTTATTTCATATAAAACGTTTCCATAGGAAAAGTCCTGTTCAGCAGTATCAGATGGTTTAGCCCAGCTTTGAATGGCTTCATATTTTTCTAATCCATCTAATAACATTTTTTCTAAAAAAATTAATTCACCCAGCAGCCCTATCTGTTCAGATTTACTGAGTCCTTCTTTAACTTTTTTAAATAAATTTTGCCATCTCTCTAATGCCCGTACAATTTGATCAATTATAATTTTGGTATCTTTATCTTGTAAGTTTTCAACTTTTTCAATTAAATCATTACAAATAATAAAAAAGAAATCCTTACTATCAAAGCTTTTTAGATTAATAAAAAACCTAGTTTCACCTTCCTCTGATTGAAGATCAAACTCAAAACCATCCATAGTTGGAGTCTTTGTATTTTTTTTAATATTTTCTTGAGATTTAAACATCAGACCATACATACCTTTTTGAGATACGGTCCAATATAATTGTTTAGTATTAGGTAATTTTATAGAAGCAATTTTTTCATGCCCTGCATCAATACTGTCCCATGGATATATCTTACTCATTTTCTTCTTCCCACTCATTATCTCCATTATTTTCTAACATTAACTCTAAAAAAGTTTTGTTTACACTATAAATTTTTTCTTTAGGAGGTTTAGAGTCTTTAGTTAAAGGAGGAAAATCTATGGATAAAGAAACATAATTTTTATTAAAGTCAGTTTTCATTGTATTATCTTGCCAAGATTGTATATTGATGATGAGAAGTGGTGTCATCCTTATATACTTATCATTTTCCTTAACACGTCCTTTATTTTTTGCCCCTGGTCTATTTAAAGTCCTTCTCTTTGTGGGAGAAAATACACGTCCATTATCTTCTATGTACCCAACATCTTCTGATTTTTCTCCTCTTTTAGGCGCATAAAAATCTAAATTTTCAATAATTTCTTTTTCAATATTACTTTCATCTCCATCAATATTGGAAGGTATAAATACTTGCCAATCTGATAGTTCATTTTTTCTATAGTCAATATAATCATAAATTTGTGATTTTTTGTTTTCAGAAATATAGTCACTAAAATCTACTAAATTTTCAGGAAAATAAAATTCATCTAAAAGTCTTAAGACATCTTCCACACTTACATTCACCCAAAATATATCTTTTTTACTGAAATTAATACCCTCGCTATTTTTTATACTATAAGAGTTTATATTCTTTATAAAATTTTTAACTAAATTTCTATTTTTACTATTGACTTTATTGCTATTTAAAATTTTAAAAGCCTGTAAAAATCTATCACTAAAATCAGCAGCTATTCGTATTGTTTCTGCGCCTGACATTTTATTCTTTGCTGTAATACGTAATTTGCTTTGTTCATGATTTCTTACTTTTAAACCAAAGTCTTTAGGCGTTCTATCTGTTTCATTCATAAAATTTACTTCTTCATACAATTCATCAACAGCATATCTAATTCGGTTAAAATGATTTCTAGTTTCTTGTGTTAAATATATTTTACAATATTTTGCAAATGGTTCTCTATATCCAAACCATCTACCCATTTGTAACAATGTATCATATGCTTTGGTAGTTCTTACCATATAAGAGACAGTTAAATTCTCTAATGTAAGCCCCCTTGATAGTGTGTAGCCTCCAATTACTATTACATGTAATCCATTTTCTTCATTCCGTTTATAATCTAAAGCCTGACTGCCTGCTTTAGAAATTTCTAAAACTATCGACGATATTGCATCATGTAAGTTTATTAAAATGTTTTTCCATTTAATTTCTTCATTATCATTAGAATAAATTAAAAATTTATCTTCAAAAATATTTTTAATTGTACTTATTACTAAACTAGACTTTTCTGAATTATACATAGATGATTTTAATTCTATCTCATCTTTAATTTCATCTAAATAGTCTTCTACTAAAGCGTATAAATCATTCTGTAAAATATTGAGATAAGAAATATTTATCATCATGGTGCAGTGATCTTTAGCCTTACCTAAAATAATAAAAATACATCTTATTATAATAAATGAGAGTATTGCTTCTTTTAAAGATTTTGGTAGAAAAGGAATTTCCTTTTTATCTTTTGCTTTCTCCGGGAACACACCAACATGGTCATCAATGATTTCTAAGCAATGAGAATATTTTTCTTTTTCAAAGGAAAATATTTTTCTAGGACCAAAATAATCCTCTGGGTCATTATCTAATGCATAAATGTAGTCTTCTGGAAATAAATCGTCTCCTATCCACTCATCAGTTGAGTCTGGTAATATAAAAATATTAGCAAAGGGTGTAGCTGTATAAGCTAAATAAGATGATTTTTTAAATAACCTAAGCAAACCTCTAATGCTTTGATTAATCTTAGTAATATCTTCTTTTTGAGCCTTTGTATTAATTGACGCATTATCTGCTTCATCATCTATTAATAGTAAAGTTTCCCTTTCTTTAAATTCTGGTGTATCTTTCTCAAAAAAGTCAATTAAGTTTCCTAATACTCTTGAATTTTTTTGTACCACAAAAATTAATGGGCTTCTTATAGAGTCAGAAGTTATATCTGGATAAGGTTTATTAAAATCTCTTTTAACTGTTGTAAGAGTAATAGGTGTTTTTCCCTCTGCATTTTTATTTCTATGATGTGAAACACCTGTAAAAGTATCTTGAGACCCTATACCGCTGCCTAAAGAAAATTTGCCAACAAATTGCTCATCAATTCTTTCCTGCGTTTGACTTCTTAATTTTTTATTACTTGAAGTCATTAAAACTATTAGTTTGTATCCAACATCTGAGGCCTTAGAAATAACAGTAGTGTAGTTTAAGGTTTTTCCACTTTGCACTGATCCCATAACCATACCTTTTCTTTTCCATTGTCCAGTAAGATTAGGGTTTCCAAGTAGTTCTACTATTTTATCTGTATCAATATTAAGTATGTTTATTTTTGACCTGGGTATATTTTTATTTTCAATTTTGAGAAACTTTTCAAGACTTGGCCAATAGAATGGCTTGTAATTTTCTGTTTTTTTGTAATCATCTAGCCATTTAATCCAATTTTTTGTGACAGCTTTACCTTCTTTGCTTTTTATAGATATCTCAGAATTGACAAACTTAAAAAGTAAATCAATACATTCTTCATCAGCAATAGACTTATAAGCATCCATAGTAAGGACTCTATTTATTTTTTTTAATACATTTTCTTTAGTTCTTTCTTCAGCTTTTAAAATATCAATACTTACCATAACAAAGTTAATTAACTCTTTTGCCTCTTGCTCAGAAAGCTTTCTCTTTTCTATTAAATAAGACAATATCTGATCTAAATAATTCATTAGATTATATTTTCCTTTTGTAACAATTCTTTAATCAATAAACTATCAGAAGCAAATGGTTCAGTTTCATTTAAAATTTTTTCTAATTCTTTTTTTGATAGACCTTGTGATTTCATCATTTTAAAAAAAATCTAACGCTAAACTTTCAATATAATCTCTGTCAGTATTGGTAGTAACTATTTTATTAGGATTGTCTCTAATATCTATACTTATAGTATCTGAAGGAATAGTTTTAGTTATTAAGCCTATAATACTTTCAAAATAATTTGTATTTTCTTTGCTTAATTTAGATTTAAAACTTTTAATAATAGGATGTTCTCTATTAATTTGATACGTTATTCTATCCTCTTTAATTAACCTGCTCCAAATATTTATAGTTTTAGAATTGTCTATTTTTGTTCCTGCATGTCTAAATACTTTTGTGCTTTTTCCTTTTAAGCTTTCAATTAATCCTTTCATTCTCTCTCTAAGACCTCTAGGAAGTTCCGCATAACTCTTATCAATAGTAATTTTGAATTGTTCATCTATATCATTTGGTATATCTAATTGTACTCTAGCAAGTTTTGATAAATCGCCATGTTTAGCTAATTTAAACCATGTTCCTTTAAAAATTAATCTTCTATTTCTGTAAACATAAAAGCCTTGATTCCTAACATACCCCTCTTTTCCTGCCAATTTTTCATAACTATTTTTATCTAAGTCTCTATAATGAGGTAAAATATATGTTTGCATTTTTATTTTTCTTTTAAAAACACTAAACTCTTGTTTTCCCCAAATTTCTGATTTTTCTTTATAAAATGGATCATTAGGCTCTAAATTATTATTGTTTAGCCTTATTATAACTTTTTTATTTAATGCTTCTTTTTCAAGATATCTATGAAAGGTTAGTTCTAAATCTCTCTTCGCTTGAATAATTAATTCATTAAACGATTTCTCATCTATTATTTTATTCTTCTCATCATAAACTCTATGTAATTTATTCCATTGTATCTCTGTAAATGAGCTCGATGAATTTTTATTATGGATAACATTTTCTATATCATTATTGGTAAGTTTTTCTGCTTTAAAATTTTTTATATCATCTATATCAATCCTGATACCATTTATTTTTTTACCATCTTTTGAAGAAATTACTGTAAGGACTTTACCTTGAGAAAATGATGCTGTTTTTAAACCTAAACCAAACCTTCCTAAATCTTTTTTGTCTCTTTCTGCTTTTGGATTTTTACTACCTAGCTTGGTTGCTATAAGTAATTCACTAAAATCCATACCTATACCATCATCAATTATATTGATGTATGGGTCACCATTATTCCAATCACAAAATATATCAATACAATTAGCTTCAGCAGTTATACTGTTATCTATTATATCTGCAATAGCAGCATCCAAGCTATAATGCCCCATTGATGCAACCGAAGGGTAAAGGTTCTCTGCATCTGGAGGATTTGAAATAAATTCTCCCATAAAAACTCTAACCTAAATATAGCAAATAATATTTATAAATATAGATTTAGTTAACTATCCAATTTTGCCAATCATTCATAATTTGTACTCGCTTATAATATAAATCACTTCGCATATAGGCACCCTCTACTCTGCTATGTAATTTATGAGCCATACAAAACTCCACAACATTTTGATCATAATTACCTGTTTCAGCAGCCCAATCACGAAAGGTTGAACGAAATCCATGTGGTACATATTTATTGTAGAGAGAAGAAGCCCTTCTCATTAGTTGTAGCATGGCCATATTAGAAATATGTTTTTTTCCTATCACACTTGGAAATAATAAATCTTTATTACTCTCACGCATACGCAATTTGATAATATCTATAGCTGTATCTGAGAGAGGTACTTTGTGTTCTCTATTAGCTTTCATTCTATGTGCAGGCACAGTCCACCTTCTCTCTTGTAAATCAATCTCATCTCTTCTAGCTCCTAAAATTTCATTCGTTCTTGCAACCGTGAGTATTAATAAACGCAAAGCATAAGAAGACAGTGTAGTATTTTGTAGTAACAATTTATAAAAAGCTGGAAGTACTTTATAAGGCATTGCAGGATGGTGTCGCACTGTATTTATTTTAAAGGGGTCACCAAAATGAAATTCTAAATTTCCTTTCCAAATAGCAGGGTTATCTTTGTGATACAGCCCTAATGATTTTCCCTTTCCCATAACTTTTGCAATACGTTGCATCACACGTTGTGCAGTAACCGTCTTTTTCACCCAGATAGGCTTGAGTACTCGTATGATATCTTGTACCTCTATATCCTCAATAGGCTTTGCATCTAATATTTTATAGGCATAGGTCTCTAAAGTACTTCCCCATTGTTTTCTATGTTTGATATTACGCCATTCAAATTGTTTTTCTTCAATAAAGTCTTTTGCTAAATCAGAAAAACGGTTCATCGTAATGGTTTTTCTTTTTATGGCTTCTTTGCGCTTTTCAGTGATCGGGTCTAATCCACAACTCAACATTTTTTTATAAGCCTCTCGTTTTTCTCTTGCCATGAAAATACTTATTTCAGGATAGGTGCCACATCCCATCTCATGACATCTGCCATCGCGTTGGTAACGAAAGCTCCATCTGCCTTTGTCTCCTTTTTTAAAGAAATATAAGCCTCTGCCATCATGAATTTTTTTGCCTGTCTTTAATTGTTTAATTTTATTTTTCGTTATATTCATACTCTACATTTCAATCTACAAGTCGATTGCCTTTAGGTTATGCGCGGCATACTTGAGACATAGAGCCTATCCAAATAAAATACAAGACTTCTGCCCTTTTGACGGGGTTTATACAGTTTGATGCAGTCTCATAATGGGGTTGGTGGCGGATAGGAAGGGATTCGAACCCTCGATACGATTACTCGTATACCTCCTTAGCAGGGAGGCGCCTTCGACCACTCGGCCACCTATCCATTTACAATTCTGCCTATTTATAATTAGAAATCAAGTATGATTTATATTTTTGGAATAGAAGCTCCAATAGATGGAACATCATAACCTTTTTGCACAGATTCTCTATTAGAAATATTTATATACCAATCAGCTATATACTCATATTTTCTAATATCTATCTGATGCCACTCAAATCTGGCAACCCATGACCAAGCTGCAATATCTGCAATTGTATATTCATCACCTGCTAAATATTTACTTTTCCTTAGCTTAGTATTCATTACATTATAAAGCCTTTGTGCTTCTTTGTGATATCTTTCCTCTGCATATTCAGATTTTCCTTTATTAAATTTTAAAAAGTGATGTGCCTGCCCTAACATAGGCCCTTGAGAAGCAGTTTGAAAACTTAACCATTCAATGCATTTAAACCTTTGATCAAATGTAGTTGGTAAAAACTTTTTATATTTCTCTGCTAAATACAACATTATAGCACCAGATTCCATCATAGATATATTGTTTTCATTATCTAAAATTGCAGGTATTTTATTGTTCGGGCTTATTTTTAAAAAGTTTTCATTAAACTGCTCATTTTTAATAATATTAATAGGATAAACTTTATACTCAACTTTTAGCTCTTCTAAAAGAATGGAAACTTTTCTTCCATTAGGCGTTGACCATGTATATAAATCAATCATCTACTTAGGCCTATTCATTTGAAAAAAATTATCCACCACAGAATAGTCCATATAACCTAGCCTTGCTAGAGGCTTTAACTTTTTAATATCTATCATACCGTCTTTAATAAATTCATCATTAATATTTAACCCTAATACATGTCCTATTATAATACCATTATATTCGTTTTCTTTAACAATAGGTAAATCTATAATTTTAAAAAGTTTACATTCCATATTTATAGGAGAAACTTTTAAAGATTTAGGTTTTACTATTTTGCTTTCAATTGTCTCTAATGCTGCCAAATCAATTTCACTTTCGCCTCTGGCAAGAGGAGAACAAGTTAAATTCATTAAATCTTTATTTTCATAAGTAGAGATATTTACCACAAATTCTTGATTAGCTTTAATATTTGAAAAAGTATCTTTAGCTCCATTTTTATCAGGAGCTGGTCCGTTGTTAGCAAACATTACCATAGGAGGGTCTGAAGCCACACCATTAAAAAAACTGTAAGGAGCACAGTTATTAATCCCATCTTTAGTAAGTGTAGTTATCCAAGCAATAGGACGAGGAATTATACAAGATTTAAAAGGATTATACTTTAAACCATGGTTATTTTTTGAAGTCTCATAAAACATTATTTTTTTAATTTATCAATTATAACCTTATTTACAACTGATGGGTTAGCTTGCCCTTTTGTTTCTTTCATGACTTGTCCTACAAACCAACCTAAAACTTTATTATTACCACTTTGATATTGTTTTTTTTGAACTTCATTAGAAGAAATAATTTTATCAACTATACCTTCAATTTCATCAGTATTACTAATCTGTTTTAATCCTTTTTTCTCTATTATATTTTCGGCTGCCTCACCTGATTTAAACATATCTTCAAAAACTTCTTTAGCTATTTTATTGGAAATTATTTGTTTATTTATCAAATCAAGAAGTTTACCTAATTCTTTAGCATCTATAGGAGAGTCTTTGATACTTTTACCAACATCATTCAGTTTTCCAAATAAATTAGTTATTATCCAATTAGCTGCCTGTTTAGCATCTCTATTATCGGATAACTTCTCAAAGTACTTAGCAGTATCTTGGTCTGAGGAAATAACTCTTGCATCATATGTTCCTAGACCATATTGATTTATTAACCTCATTTTCAACTCGTCAGGTAATTCTGGTAAAGTTTTTCTAATATCTTCAATTCGCTTATCTGTTAATTCTAAAGGCAATAAATCAGGGTCTGGGAAGTATCTATAATCATGAGC
>CACHHO010000042.1 GCA_902579545.1 Rhodospirillaceae bacterium
CGTGATTATTAAAAAAATTATTTTCTCTAAATTAGATTATGCTACTGTAACAAATATTCTCAAAGTTTTAATAGATCTTTTTAGTTAATACTGTTTTACTTTTTATAGTATTTTTTTAATTGTAAGATTAATTAAAAAATATTGCATTAAAAGAAATTATAAATGAACAGTAATCCATACCCTATAGATCTAAAAAATCCTAAAAATTGGGTCATATCAAAAATTATAAGTTTTCAATGTAAAAAAAATCCTGATTTTGAAATCATAGAGTTTACTAACGGTCAAAAGTGGACATATAAAAAAATGTATTCTTTAGCCCTTAAGAACTCTAATTATATTAACGAATTAGAAATTAAAAAGGAAGATAGTATAATGGTTATGATAGATTGTCCAAAAAAATTCATACCATTATGGCTAGGCGCTGCTTTACTAGGAGTAAAGTTTATAGCTATAAATACTTCTCTGAGAGGAAATACTCTAGCTCATCAGATTAAATTAGCTAATCCAAAAGTTATATTTACAGATATAAAATATCGTAGTGAAGTTAGTAGGATTAAAAAAAAAATAAAAATAGTAAATATTAATCAATTAAAATTTAAAAAAAAAATAAATGAAAAATTAATTGCTGAAAATAAATATTATGACGTTTCTTGTATTATGTTTACTAGTGGCACATCAGGTCCATCAAAGGGTGTAATAATGCCTAATGGACATTGTGTTTTATTTGCAATTGGAACAATAGAAAATTATAAATTAAAGAAAAATGACAAATTTTATATAAATCTACCTCTATTTCATGCTAATGGTTTGTTTATGCAACTATTAGCCTGCATAATAAATAAAAATAAGGCTATAATTAGAGAGAGATTTTCAGCAAGTAATTGGTTAAAAGACATTATTAAATATAAAGTTACTCACACTAATATGTTAGGTGCTATAGCTGCATTTGTAGTATCTCAAAAACCTACAAAATTTGATAAAAAGCATAATTTAAAACTTATAGGTTCTGCTCCTCTACCAAAAGAACCAGAAAAGATATTTAGAAAAAGATTTGGTGTCAAACATGTAGTTCCATTATATGGAATGACAGAAATTAATATACCTCTATACGGAAAAATTAGTGAAAAAGGAAATGGTACCTGCGGTAAGGTATATAAAAAATATTTTGAAGTTGAAATTTGGGATCCAGAAACAGACGAAAAAATGAATAATGGTATAATAGGGGAAATAGTCGTTAGACCAAAAGTACCTTTTGCATTTATGCAAGGCTATATAGGTATGCCTAAAGAATCTTTTAATTCTTATAGAAATTTTTGGTTTCATACAGGAGATGCAGGAATTAGAACTAAATCTGGCCATTTTATATTTGTTGATAGAATAAAAGATTGTATTAGAAGAAGAGGTGAAAACATTTCTTCTTACGAAGTTGAACAAGCTTTTCTTAAGTTTCCTGAAATCATTGAGGCTGCTGCTTTTGGTATTCCTGCAAAAGACTTAGGAATGGAAGAAGAAGTTATGGTGGCATTATTAGTAATAGAAAATACAAATTTAAAATATAAAAAATGGATAGATGATGTTAGAAAAAATTTACCAAGTTTTTCAATACCAAAATACATAAGAATAATGAAGGATTTTCCTAAAACTAGTACAGGAAAAATACAGAAACACATACTTAAAAAGGAAGGCATTACATCTGACACTTGGGAAAATAATATTAGAAATTAAAAATATAAATTACTACTTTATTTTATAATATAAAATTAAAAATTCTATCAAACTTTATTTGAAACTTCGTTAAATAGACACCATAGCTTACCTAAGCACCTAAAAGGATTAGAAAAGCTTCTCTCCCCAGCGGTTATTTAATCGATTAGATTAAACTATTAAAAATTATTTCTTTAAATACTTTTATTTCTAAAAAATTTAACGTTGTTAGTGTACAATATCAATTAAATGAATTATAGAAGTATTAACTATTATTTATTATGAATAAAAAACCTATTTGTTTAATAACTGGCTTAGGGGAAGGCACTGGTGGTCATACTGCTATAAAATTTGCATCAGCAGGATATAGGATAGCAATGATAGCTAGAACGAAAGAAAGATTAACTCGATATGAAAAATATCTTATAGGATCTAGAGGTTACGTTTGCGATGTAGCAAATATTGAATTACTCCAAGAAACTTGTAAAAAAATTAAAAAAGAAATGGGTTCTCCTCATATTTTAATTCATAATGCTGTTAAAGGAAATTTTGAAAAACTTCTCGATGGTAAACCGGAATGGTTAGAACAGAATTTTAGAATAAATACAACTTCTTTTATGTATTTAGCACATGCTCTTATTCCTGATATGCTTAAGTCTAAAAAGGGAGTAATTATTGTTACAGGAAATACTGCTGCAAAAAGAGGAATTGCAAATACGCCTTATTTTGCTCCCACAAAAGCTGCACAAAGAATATTAGCTCAATCTTTAGCTAGAGATTTTGGCCCGAAAGGTATTCATGTTGCCTATGTAACAGTGGACGCTTCAATAAACACTCCATGGACTAGAAATAGAATTAAAAAACAGTTAAATCAACCAGATATTATTTTTACTCAACCTGAAGATGTAGCAGATGAAATATTTCATATAGCTCATCAAAAAAGGTCAGCATGGTCATTTGATGTCGAAATTAGACCTGATATAGAAAAATGGTAAAAGATAAATTAAAAGCAGTAAACATATTAAAATATAGGCTCCCCCATTTGGGATAAACTCTATTAGATTAAATTATTAAAAGATTATTTCTTTCAATATTTTATATTCAAAACTGTTACTTTATTAGTATATGATCTTATTAAAATGTATTATTAAAGTATTAATTATTGTTGAATGTTAATGTCTATTTTAAAGTTTAAGTGCTCTCCTCCAGGATAATTTAATTTTACTCCTTTAATAGGTGAAGCATCAATAAAATCATAGCCACAGCTAATCCTGACATAGTTTTCATCAATACATTTTTTATGCGAAGGATCAAATGCAACCCACCCTAATTCCTTAATAAAAAGTTCCACCCAAGCATGAGAAGAATAGTTATTAATGTGATTATCATCCCTGAGATAACCATTTACATATCTTGCTGGAATACTAAATATTTTCGACAAACTTATTAAAATATGGGCATAATCTTGACAAACACCTTTTTTTAGTTTTAAAGATTCTTCTGCTGTTGTTTGATTATTAGTAACACCAGTTTTAAAATTAATTGTTTCATATACTATGATATTTAAATCATGACAAAATTTAATTTCATTATTTTTTTTTATAATTTTTCTAGATAATTCATTTATTTTGTCACCTGGCCTTGTTAGCTCAGTAAACCTTAAAAAACAAAAGGGATTAAGCTGGTCCTCCAAACCATGCATTACTCCCTGAAAGTCCTTAGTATCTATTGTGCCTTCAGAAACTATAGTTTGTTTCCCTACTAAACTCTCATTATAAATATTATATATTTTATGACCTAGAGCATCCTGATGCGATTCAGTTAATTGCCCAATACTTGTGCTAATATTCCAATTAATTACTTTTTGATTTTTGCATTTGGAGGGATACAACCTTAAGGATTGAACCAGTCTTGGAACGCAAGAAGAAAAATTATAATTGGTTTGGTGCTTTATATTTAAAATCATTATGAGCCCAAAAAGTATTTTTTTTCAAGATCTGAGTAAACTGATGATATATCTTTTATGAAGTTTGATAGAAACTCATGTAATCCCTCATCTAATATATCATTTACAGATAGTTTTTTTAATTTTCTAAACAAACCTTCTATTTTTGAAGAAAAGTTTTTATTTTCTTTATAATGTTTTTTCAATCTCTTTAAATGATAGTTAATTTTCTCTACAGAAAAAAATAATGATCTTGGACACTTGCTATTTAGTATCAGAAAATCTATTATTTTAATATAATCTATTTCACTATTACCATACGCCCACTTAAAAGCTCTGTATGAAGATACAGATCTTAGCATTAGACTCCATTGAAAATTATCTATCTGAGTACCTATTAAGCTGGTACTTGGTAGTAATATGAAATATTTAACATCAATAATCCTTGCAGTAAAATCTGCTCTCTCAAAATAGTTTCCTAAAATAAGAAAGTCAAAGCCATCGTTAAGCAATTGGGTGTTTATTATAGTTCCTTTTATAAGATTGACGTTTCTTTTAACTAAATCTATTATCTCTGGTAAATCCTTAGAAAGATATTTTTTTTTTGTTAAGTCATAATAATTATAAAAAAAACTATTAACTGCATTCCATACTTCTAGAGTAACTGCTGTTCTAACCATTTTTATATTATCTCTAGCTTTAGTAATACAGTTTTTAACAGAAGAAGAATTGCTATCATCAAATAGTAGGAAAAGTTCTATTTTTTCCTTTTTAATTTCTTTATATACGGACAAATATTCATTTTTAGTTCCTGAAGTAGACAAAATCGATTCCCACTCATTATCATAACCTTCCTTAGTATTAGGAACTAATGAAATTCTGTATGCTACTTCCAATAGCCTCACTATACTATCAGCTCTTTCCAAGTACCTTGCTGTCCAATATAAATTTTCGGCAGTTCTACTTAACATAATTCAATCTGCTAAAACCCAAGTATCTTTCACACCTCCTCCTTGAGAGGAGTTTACTATTAAGGAATTTTTTTTTAAAGCAACTCTAGTCAAAGCTCCATTTACTAATTTGAATTTTTTATGCCCAATCAAAGAGAATGGCCTAAGATCTACATGTCTTTCTGATAGGGAGGCTTTATCAAAAATAGGAACTGTTGAGAGTTCTAAAATAGGTTGTGCTATAAAATTATCTGGAGCTTTTTTTATTTTATTTTTGAATATATTCAATTCTTTTTTAGAAGCTTTAGATCCTATAAGCATACCATACCCACCTGAGCCATGAACCTCTTTAATAACTAGTTTTTCTAAATTATTTATAACGTATTTAAATTCTTTTTTATCATAACATCTCCAAGTTTTTATATTTTTAAGTATTGGTTCTTCACCAAGATAAAACTTTATAATGTCAGGCATAAATGTATAAATTGCTTTATCATCAGCTAAGCCTGCTCCAGGAGCCGAACAGATATTTACATTTTCAGTTTTATAGGAATCAATAACTCCAGGAACTCCTAAAAGTGAATCATTTTTATAGTACAAAGGATCTAAATATTCATCATCTATTCTACGATAAATAATATCAATTTTTTTAGGCCCCTCAGTAGTTTTCATATAAGTTATATTATTATTAACAAATAAATCACTTCCTTGTACTAACTCTACCCCCATTAAATCGGCTAAAAAACTGTGTTCGTAGTAGGCGCTATTTAGATGTCCTGGTGTAAGAATGACTATTTTTGGATCACTTTTGCATTTTTTTGGAGCTAAACTTTTTAATATATCTACTAAATGCGAAGGATAACTATCTACTGCCTCAATATTTAAACTTTCAAAAAGCTCAGGAAACATTCTCATCATAATTTCTCTATTTTCTATCATATAAGAAACACCTGATGGGGTTCTACAATTATCCTCTAGTACATTAAAATTAATTTCATTAGTTCTAATTATATCTGTTCCTATTATGGGACTATAAATATTTTTGGGAACATTAAAACCAACCATTCTTATATCATAAGCAGGATTATTATAAATTAACTTATCAGGTATAACCTTAGCTTTGATAATTTCTGCTCTATGATAAACATCATTTAAGAATGCATTGATCGCTATAGATCTTTGTTTAATACCTTTTTCTATTTTCATCCATTCCATAGAAGACAATATTCTTGGAAACATATCAAAGGGAATCAACCTTTCTGAAACATCATAATTATTATATACTGAAAATGTTACTCCTATTTTTTTAAATAAATTTTCAGCCTGAATTTGTTTTTTTAAAATTATATTTTTAGGTAAAGCTTCAGCCCAATTAAATACTTTGTTATAGGGCATCCTTATATTTGATTTATTTATTACCTCATTAAACATACATAATTTATAGTATTAATTTAATATATTAATTAATTATATATTTTTTAATATGCAAACCAAAGTTGCATATTACTAATCTAATCCCTACTTACAACTTTGGCACAGGTAACCTTATAGGTATAGAAGAATGATATCTCCAAGGGAGATCAGACTCATTAGATTAACTTATAAGAAACCTATTTTTATTTAGTTTTTTGGAATTTTTGTTAGTCACATAATATGCTAGATTATCCTAACTATATAATACTTTCTTACTCCTAATCTGCCCTCAGATTAATAAGAGTATAATGTCTGCCTCTTTTTCTTTTCTTTGCATTTAATACCTTAAGCTCCTATCTTTTTTTTTTAACTTCTAATTTTTTTTATTTGCAATCCAAAAACTTTGATATGGCTTAAAAGTTAAATTTTTATCGTCTATATTAATCTCCTTTAAAGAAAGTAAGTCATACCATTTTTCCATACTAAGTAAATTAATATTATCTAAACTTAATACTTGTTTTTTATTGGTTACATTACTAATTGCAAAAATACTTTGTTTCCTATCAATACTTTGTCTCCATAATCCAAAAAAATTATTGCTAATATTTAAAGTATATTGCGTTGCATTAGGGTGAAAGGCCCTTTGTTTTTTTCTTACTTCTATAAGCTTTATGATTTGATTATAAACTTTACTTATATGTGAATTCAAGTCATAAATTTCTTTTTTTAAATAATCATAATCATAAATATGTCTATTTATTGACCTAAATATTTTAGTTGATTTTAATAACTCATAATCATTTCTAGTCCCAAATAAAGAATGAATATAAAAAGAAGGTATTCCTTCAAAGCATAGCATTATAGCATGAGCACAAAAAAATCTATCATATGTAAAATTATCTTTTCCATTTATTGTTCCACTCATAGCATCAATTAGGCTTATATTAGCCTCATAAACAGACAGTTGATTGTCTTTATCTTTTCTATATGTAAATTTAGCACCAAAACTTTTAAGTGGTGCTATAAGTTTTCTTATATTATTTTTACTTATTATGCCTTCTAAAGGTCTAAGCCCTATACCATCATGAGTAGCTAAAAAGTTTAGATAACAGTTATTATCTTTTGCTGGAGGCATACTCATACTCCACCTTCTAAAGGCTGAACTGTTACTTTTTATAAGTGTATTAATTATTAGAGGTGCTAAAGAAAAATTATAAATTATATGTGCCTCATCAGACCTACCAAAGTAAGAAAAGTTTTCTAGAAAAGGAAGATTAGTTTCTGTAACAATCATACATTTATTTTTATTGTAACTTAGTATAATTCTTAACAATCTAATAATTGCATGTGTTTGATCTAGGTTTACACAATTACTTTCAATTCTTTTCCATAAAAAAGCTACTGCATCTAACCTAAAAATAGAAGGTCCTTGTTTCATAATAAATTTAATAATTTTAATGAACATTAGAAGCACTTTAGGGTTTCTATAGTCAAAGTCTATTTGATCGCGGCTGAATGTACACCAAAGATATTTATACCCTTTTTTAGTTTTAAATTTTTGCAAGAGTTTATGAGAACGTGCTCTAACAATATGACTAGTATTAATTTCTTTATCTAAACTGTAGAAAAAATCTTTACCTTCACCTTTAGTTTTTAGAAAGTTCTTAAACCAATTGCTCTGACTAGATCCATGATTAAGAACTACGTCAATCATTAACTTATATCTATTAGATATACTTTTAATGCTCTTCCAACTTCCATGTTGTTTATCAACTTTAAAAAAATCTTTTACTGAAAAGCCTCCGTCGGAACTTGATGGATAAAAGGGTAAAATATGTATAGTATTTATGGTTTTTTTTATAAACTTATTTAAAAAGTCTTCTAAAACTACTAATGATTTTTTATTTTTTGATTTAATAGTGTCAGCATAAGTTATCAACAATATATCTTTTTGATTTATTCTTTTAGGCTTATTATATTTTTCATTTTTTATTGTATTGAATATCTGATTAGTAAGTTTTTTAATTTGTATTGGGGTTAAAATATAAGAATAAATATCATTAACTTCTTTAAAGACTTTCTTTTCTATATTTTTTGACATTTTTATTGATTATCATCATAAACAGCTTGCCTAAGCTTTTTAATAAACCCAGGAGAAGCATACTCTATTCTTTTCCATGATGGAATAAAAGGTTTTTCCATAGGGTTAGATAAAAAAGCTTTACCTGCATTAATAATATTCTCAGCAAACAACTCTACTGTTCTTTCTTCTAGATTTATGTCTAATGTAAGACCATTTATAGTAGCATCATCTTTGTAAATATCTATATATTCTAATGCTTTCCTATAATACGTTGCCTTTAAAGTTCTAAAGCTTTCTTCAGTAAATATATATCCTTGAGTTGCCATTTTTCTTAAAAAAGCTTTAGTAATATCAATTGTCATACGAGATAAACCTTTAGTTTTATCATCTATGGAAAGATCCTGATGTTTATGATCATATCTATCTGCGAGATCTACTTGACAACATAGTTTATTTGAATTATTTCTTTGCAATTCCGATAATATACCAATTTCTAAACCCCAGTCACTAGGTATTCTGATTTCTTTTAATAAGTTTTTCTTTAACGCATATTCTCCTGCTAATGGATATCTAAATGCATCAATAAAGTCTAAATAATCATTATTGCCAAACAACTTCATAAGAGATTTTACTAATGGTGTCACTAATAGTCTTGTTACTCTTCCATTAAGTTTATTATCAGCATATCTTGAATAATAACCTTTAGAAAAGCTATATCCCATACTTTCATTTAATAAAGGATAAAGTAACTTTATTAGTATACT
>CACHHO010000043.1 GCA_902579545.1 Rhodospirillaceae bacterium
CATCAATAATATCAAAAAAATCTCAACTAATATCTATTAATACAGGGGATGCAAAAGAAGCTACTTGTGAGTTATTTAATGGCAAAGGAAGATATATAGTAATATCCCCAGGCACAGTTACAATTAGTCAATCATGTGATGATTTAAATTATATATGCAGAAAAGAAGGATTTAATGATGTTGAAGGAATAATTGCATTTGCTCATAAAGGCTCCACTGCTGGCAACTTAATTCTTGGTGGTGGGATAGGCTACTTAGTAGATATAGGTACAGGAGCGGCATGTAAATATCCTGATAATATTTCTCTTCCCATGACAAAGAAATTTTAAATATTCCAAAACTCTATACATAAATTTAATATTGAATTTATGTAAGTATATAGACTTCATCTTTTAACCTTTAAATTATGATTTTACTAATCATTTTAAAGTGTTATAAAGATCTATTAAATATTTATTAACAAATTATTAAATTTTAGGAGAAGTTTACATGTTTACTTTTGGCTTTATAAGAGGTGCAATTTTTGGGGTTTCTTTGGGGTTAGTGTCAGGTTTAATAAAAAAAAAAATCTGTAATAAAAAAAATAAAATGAGTAAAAGTACTATTATTAAGAAAGAAGCTTAACCCTCTAGTAAATCTAATCTTCTGAGTAATATTTAAAATTTCATTAATTTAGGGTCTTCTTCAAAAAAATTAATGATACACCTTATTACTTTACTAATTTCTTCATCTACAGTTTGATAATCATCAAAATCATTTTCTGTGTAAATTTTTTTTAGTTGTAAAAAAGTATCTTCATTCATCTCAACTTCAAATTGTGGTTCCGATGCATAACAACCTCCACTACATTTCTCTTTAATTGAACTAAAAATTAAATCATTTTTTTTCAAACTTAATGCAGATTTTATACATTTATCTACCATTTCTTTATTACTAGTTATTGAGAACTTTTCTTTAAGATCATTTAATACTTCTAGGTGTGGTTCTTTGAGACGTAAATTAAATTTTTTCATAATAATATTATATTATATGAATATTAATTTTACTTCTAGTCACTATTTTTAATAAATCAGCACCCAATAATATTTGAGGTAGGATTAAAATATAACATAAGTTATAATAATATTCTAAATATTGATAGTAGTCTTTTTATGAAATTATATTATACAGTTATTTCTGCTTTTTCAAGAAAATGTAGAATACTTGCTAGAGAATTAGACATTATTCAAGATATAGAAGAAATTATAACTACTATGCGTTCAAGTGATTCATTAATTATGTCTATAAATCCTACTGGAAAAGTGCCTGCATTAATTACTAATGAACAACAATTAATTACTGAGTCTTATGCTATATGTAATTACTTAGAAAAAATTACTAATACTAACATTAATAGTGATAACAATAATGATAATTGGACTATTAATGGTTATGAGACTGTTGCATGTCAAGTTTTAGAATCTATAGTCTACAGGTCTATTGAGAAAAATAATAAACCAAAAGATTTTATTTATAAAGAAACTAATGATTACGAAAAATTTAAAGTCAATAGAGCATTAGATTTTCTAGAAAAAAAAGCACCAGAATATAATTTCAATATAAATAGAGTTCAGATTACAATATGCCTAGCATTTAATACAATGTATAGAAATTTTCCTGAAGAAAACTGGATAGAAAATAGGCCACTACTTAATTCATTAGTAGAGGCCTTTAAGCAAAGAAAATCTTTTGTTGATACAGAAGATAAATAAAAATACTTTTACATATTAAACTTAAACATATAATCGTAAATTGTTTTAAAACTTTCTTAAAAAACTACTAATAGTTTTCTTAAAATTTATAAAATTAAATTTTATTTTTTTTACCAAAATTGCATTTTGCTTTAATAAATGACCCTTTGCCTTTCTTAAGGTAAGATACAGCATAAATACATTTGGTGCCTATATATTTTTTAAATTTGCCATTACCTTCTACGTATTCTATTTCTCCTATTCCAGAATCAAAATTATCAGATTTTCTATTCATAATTAACCAAAAATCATCATCTTCAGCATTCGTGCCTTTACAATAGTTCTTTAATATTGTCCCTTTTCTTTTATACAAGGTATGAGTTCCTGTACATTCAACTATACCCCAATCTCCTAGTGTATCTTTCCAATTAGATTTTATTTGAAACTGCCTATAAATTAATAAATTAGGAAGTTCAACAATCCTAACGTCTCCTTCATGGGATAAAATCTCAAATTCAAAGTCATAAGAATATAAAATTTTTGATAAAAATAAAAACATTATTGTGATTATATTTTTCATATAGATATTATATAAAAAACTTTACTAATGTCCTTATATTTCGAATGTATTTTACTGTCTAACAGGTTTGAACTGTTTTAGTTGATTGTGCATCTTTGAAAATAAAATGTAAATTTCGTTTTTGAGGTATAGCAGCAAAATTTGCACTTACGACCTTGGGATTATAATTCCCTCTTCCTTCTACTAGCATCATTGATAAGTCTAGAGTATTTTCTTACTGTCTAAGCAGATAATTATTTTTTCTTACTTTTCCAAGTTCCTCCATATTGATAGGACTTTTTATATTTTTTCTTAATATCTCCCAGACAATGCTCACAGATAAAAACCCACCTTGCATATATTCTATCTCGTTTAATAGCAGTCTCTTCATATCTACAACGATATAATATTTCTTTTTCTTTATTACACATGTAGCATTTTTTATTTCTATTTCTCAATTTTTTATTACAGAATTTTTTTTATTTCATTCTCATATTCTGGAAAGTATTTAGATATAATATTTAATTCAAAAAAAGATAAAATTGATGTATTGGGCTCTCTTTCCAGAAGAAATTGGAAGCTATATTCAAGTAGTTTTTTCTTAGATATTTTTTTTTTAGTTAAACTTTCATGATATTCATCTGTTAATAATACTTTATGTTTTGTTATAGTATTCTTGTTAACAGTTATTACAAATTTATCATTTGATAGTTCTTTTATAAGGATACTCATTCTTCTTCATTTTTTAAAAATTTTGTGACCTTTTCTCGGAATGCATCATCTACTGTAAAATCGCACCCTTTCTCCTGATGCAATGAAATGCCAATAGAATGAAACTGAAATATATGTTTTGCAAACTTTTTTATATCTTTAATTACAAAATATTTACCATCATTGTCCTTTATTTTATAAGTCATGCCAATAACTAATTAATTTAACAATTTTTTTTAAACTCTTTCATTTCTTTTTTTCTAATAGGCATATTGTCTATTAAATTATATAAATTTGATAGCAAGGTATTATCTTCTGTATATCCCTTTATATTTCCATCATACCCTATTAACCAGATCCCTGTTTTATCCTTAAAATAACTTGTTCTCTTTATATGATAGTCTTTATTTTTTTTAATTTTTAATAATTCTAAATTTCGTTCATCATTTTTACATTTTTGTGTAATTAAAAATTTATTTACTTCATTAAATAAAAAAGTATCTTCTTCATTTGTAATTATAAGTAATATTCTTTTTTTCCATTTATAATTTTCTAGAGTTTTATGTAATGAAATTTTGTTAAACTGAGTTTCGTCACACCAACTGGCTGAAGTAAGTAATAAACTGAAAATCATGAGCAATTGTTTCATCGTCCTATTATATAAATAACTTCTCTATTTGTCCTTATATTTTGTACCATATTTTTACTATCTCACAGATTTGAACTATTTTTAATCAAGAATACTTGGAAAGTTAAGTTGACTGTAGATTTATAGTTAGGGTGGCAAGATTTGAACTTGAGACCTTGGGATTATGACGCTCCTGCTCTTCTACTCATCCTCAAGAAATCTAAAATTTTTTCTTACCATCTAAGAAATGCTGTCTAATATACTTGTATTATTTAAAAGATTATGGAGCGGTATTTTCTAAATCTTGAGCAGGGGATTACTTTCCTTCAAAATTATCAATGTAGTTTCTTCCTTCAGTATCACTTTTAAATTTTTTTAAAGGTATGAGATATTCAGAAGAGTCATTTAAAGTAAATAATCCATATATATAATAATCAGAGCTTGTATAGGTGCCTCCGCTATTCTCGCTTACATTAACTAAATATGAAGAATTACAGGTGCCCTTTAAGTATGGTGCTAAATTAGTGCAATTATTTTTTGATACTTTTTTAAGAGTTTTATAATATAAAAATGTTTTTCCCCATTCATTTTCGATTATTAACTCTACATAACCATTTTTAATTAATAAATTTTTTGATTTTTTATTACATTCAACTATATTTTTTGCTAAAGATATTTTTTCTCCCCAAGATGTATTAATTTCTTCAATAGGAATGAGGTTTATAAAGTATTTTCCTACATTGTTTCGAAAATCACTTTTATTTTCAATTTTATATTGTTCTTCATATTCTTCATAGTTATCACCAGATACCCATAATACTGAAAAACATCTAGGAGATATTGTAAGTTTATTATGTACCCATTTGGGAAAGTCTTGAGGTAATTCCTCTATCTCATTATGCCAAATAGAAGTAATTTTTAAAGTTTTACCATTATACCAGACTCCTCCATTGCCTAACATAAATCCTCTCCACCCTACTGAAGAACATGGAGGTTTTAAAGAAGTAACACTTTCTATCATTTTACCTTCAAAAACATTTTCAAAACCAACTTCAAGTACTTTTTCTTTTCTAGGAGCATTACTATTTTCATCAATAAAACTATATAATTCTTCTATATCTTTATTCTTTAATGCATCCTGTATTTTTATACCTACCTTATAAACTTCTTCAGGATCATAATAGTTATCCCAAAACTCTGCGGTTTCGTAATCTTCTTTAGAGCAATTTTTACTAAATGCTGAAAAAATAAACAAATTAACAATTATAAAAACGAGAAATTTCATAACTTTAACTTTGCTAATGCTTTTTTATATTTATTAATTCTTAGAATATCTTTATCTGTTAGTTCTTTCAACCTACTAATATCTAAATTATCAGATATATCTGCTGTTTTTACTTTTCTACCTATTTTATCTTTGATAGATCTATCTATAAATTTTTCATAGTCCTCATTTTCATTTTCTTTAGTAACACTTCTTAAACTATTAATTATTTTTTTTGAAAACCCTTCTCTATACAATTTATCAAAACTCCATTTTTCAGAGTCTTCTACGACGTCGTGTAAAATAGCAACTATCATTTCTTCTTCACTATCCATTTGTAACATTAATCTTAACGGATGAAGAATATAAAGATTGCCTCCTTTATCTAAGGCACCCTTGTGTGCTTCTAAGGCAATTTCTATTGCTCTTTGTAAATTCATAATACTAATAATTATATTAAAATATATAATTCTGTCCTTATATTTCTTGTTGAACTTTTACTGTCTAAAACTGTCTAACAGAATGGATAATCTCTTCTGTTCCACTTTGTTTTTTAAAAAAACCATAGTCATTAAGATCTATATTACATTTTGTAATTTGAACTTGTAAAAACTTTAGCATATTTGAGTGTTTAGTCTTAACAGCATTCTCTTTCGCACTTCCCAAAAAAACCACAAAACGAAACTATACCAACTGCTGCCAATACTCCCAGTATCGCTACCACTTTCCAAAGTTCTATCAGTAAATCCTTTTTTATTCATGAGGATCTTCAGACTTTTTACCTATTAAAACCAAAATAATAATTGCTAAAGGTCCAATTAATAAATAATAAAATATCCATGCCTTAGTATTACGATAATATTTTTTTGCTAGTTTTCTGATGTAGAAATATCCGTAAATCAACAACAAAATTAAACTAAATAAAACTAAAAATTCCATTATTCAGATCTATAATTGACAATTTTAAAAACTCTAATCATTAGCTTAGTAAATCCTTTTTTAACTGACACTATTATAGTTAAATATAAAAATCTGTCCTGATTTTTGTTGCCGATTTTTTAGTGTAAAGAAGTGTAAAGAGAAAGAGGTTTATTTTTAATTTTTTTAAAACTCTGTAATTTTAGATGACTGTGGGTTTATGGTGGCAGTGGCAAGATTTGAACTTGCGACCTTGGGATTATGATGTTCCTGCTCTTTCCCGAATCAACGAGAAATCTAGGGTTTTTTATGAGGGGTTGAGAAAAGGGGACAAGATTTAGGGGATAAGATTTGATAAGTAAATTAATAAAATCTGGAGCGGTATTTTCCAAATCTTGAGCAGGGGATTATAGATTAGTTTTGAAATATTGTCTTATTTTCTCATGATGAAAGGAAAATTATTAATTTAATTTACAAATACCTTTTGTAAAAAAAGTATTTTTCTTATAAAATTTGATTGCGTAATTACACTTTTTTCCTATTAATTTTTTATACTTACCTGTGCCGTCAATATACTCAATAACTCCTATCGCTGCATCATCTTCAGTATTTACTCTATAAAGTATAGACCATAATTTTTCGTCTGATTGATTAGTGTTTTCACACATTAAATCTAAAGTAACTTTTTTATTATTATCTATATCTATATCTCCTATAAACTGACGGTATTTGCCTGTAGCATCAAAGATAACACCTTTTCCAACTCCTGCATCTGCCTCTTGATTTCCTTCTCTATTTACTCTGTGCCACATTTTTTCATTATTTTGATTTATATATTCACAAATATGATCTAATTTAAAAAAATCAGATTTTTTTTCTATAGGTCCCATACATCTTATATGTCCATAGTCACCAAGGTTATTAGTCCATGATCCTTCTCCTTTATATATTGAATAAGTGCTATTATTAGAGTATGTGAAAGTTTCAAGTTTATAAGATGCAGTGGTTTGAATAACCATTTCTGTTGCATTAAGGGAGAAGCAAAAAATCAAACTCAGTATTAAAAATATAGATCTATTAGTTATCATTTTTTAATTCATCAAAAATATTATCAGGTATTTCACACTTAGTAGTAGTATATATATTTTTTTTTAAGTGTTTTACTCCATACAAACATTCTGTTCCTATTAACTTTGAAAAAATGCCTGTGCCTCCAAGTATAGTACCTTTGCCTACACCAACATCTGTATCTGATTTTGTTCTATATTGCATGAAGTAATATTTATCATCATTTGACAATTCTACATTACAGAAAAATTTTAATTCAATTAATGAATTATTCTTTTCTAATCTGTGTCCTATACAACTACTTGAAGTATACTTTCCAGTATTATCTTTTCCTCCTCCAGTACCTTTTGAAATTGAGTAAACAGAACCATCTGGTAAATTTATTTTTTCATAACTAATTATATTGCCAACACTTTCTTCTAACCAAGTTGCTGTATGTAATTTAAAGACATAAAAAAAGACTATAATTATTAAAATTTTCATATTTAAATATTATACTCTTTAAATAAAAGGTCCAAATAAAATCCCCTGCTCAAGATTTGGAAAATAACGCTCCAGATATTATTAATTTGCCAGTAAGATGTTTCTCCCCAAAAGTTTCTCCCTTTGGTTTCTCCCTTTTTAAAAAACTTAGGTTTTCTGCTTGATCCGGAGGCAGAGCAGGGGCATCATAATCCCAAAGTCATAAGTTCAAATCTTGCCACTGCCACCAAAAACCTACAGTCACCTTTACTTTAAAAGGATTACCACTTCACTAAAAAAAGAGTATTTTTGTTTGTCCCTGTTTGTCCCTTTTAAATTAATACGAAATATAAGGACAGAGGAGAAGTTTTTTATATAATAAAAGAATGAAAAAAATTATAAATGTGATTTTACTTTTTGTTACATTAAATGTTTATTCTCAAGATTCATTAAAATGGAATTTTAAATATTCAGGTTATGTAGATTTAAAAACTATAAAACTACCTAGTGGTGGACAAATAATTAATCTTTTTAATAATGGTACTTGGGAGGATAGTCTCGGAAACTATGGGAAAGGATACTGCTATGGAATAGTTGAGTCTAATAAGAATAAAGATGATTTTTTTCAATATTATTGTGAATTAAGTGATCAGGATAGTGATAAAATGTTTACTAAAGGTTCAAGAAAATCAGAGGACGCAAAATCAGGGGTGGGTAAACAGAAGATTATTGATGGTACGGGGAAATGGAACAAATTAATTGGGGCGACCTGTATTTATGGAGTAAAGTATGTAGATGAGGTATTATTTGCTTCGCAAAAATGTAAGTTTCCAGGTGAATAAAATAATTATGAAATATTTTTTAATAACATTTATTATTTTATTTTATTCTAAAGTTTATTCAGATGATTATATTTTTGATGTTACTGGTGAAGATATTA
>CACHHO010000044.1 GCA_902579545.1 Rhodospirillaceae bacterium
AAGATCACAATAAATTTGATTATTATGCATTTTCATATTCTGATAAATCTAATAATGAAGTTAATGTATTTAATAGAGTACGAAAATCATTTCTAAACTTTCATTTAGTTACAGAGAAAAAAGACACAGAAATTTGTAAAATGTTAAAAGATAAAGAGATAGATATTGTAGTGGATTTAAAAGGACATACTTATAAAACTAGAATGGAGTTGTTATCAGAAAGACCTTGTCCAATACAAGTAACATTTCTTGGTCATCCTGGAACTACTGGAACTGATTTTATTGACTATGCTATTGCAGATAATTTCATTATAAATGAGCAAAATGAGTCTTTCTTTTCAGAAAAAATTTTAAAGCTTCCTAATTGCTATCAGCCCACAGATAATAAAAGATATTTTCCTAATGCTACGCTTTCAAAAAAAGAACTGGGATTACCTGAGAATAAATTTATATTTTGTTCCTTCAATAGCCCTTATAAAATACAACCAGAAATGTTTAATGTTTGGATGGAAATATTAAATAGTAAAGAAGATAGTGTTCTCTGGCTACTTGAAAATGAAAAATCAGAATCTATAAATAATTTACCTGCCTATGCACGAAAAAAAGGAATAGATCCTAATAGAATTATTTATTCAAAAAGATGTGAAATGAATGAATATCTTGGTAAATTAAAAGTAGCAGATTTATTTTTAGACACCTTTCCAATAAATGCCCATACAACAGCAAGCGATGCCTTATGGGTTGGTCTTCCGGTTTTAACTCTAGCTGGAAAATCTATGGTAAGTAGAGTAGCAGGTAGTTTGTTAAATAATATAAACATGCAAGATTTAATAACATATAACTATGATGATTATAAAAATATGGCTTTAAAACTGTCTAACAATAAAACCTACTTAAATAAAATAAAGCATCAATTAAAAAAGGATAGATTAACAAGCTCATTATTTGATACCAAACAATATACAAAAAACCTAGAAGACATTTATAGTAATTTATATACAAACTTTAAAAATAATTTTTAAATTAATATGAAAATCAAATGAATTTTTTAGAAACTCAAAAAGATCATATAAATAATGCATTAATTTTAAAACAAAGCTATACCTTAATCTCTAAAAATTATCAAAGTGCAAATTATACAGAAGCAGAAAAATTAGCATTGCAAACTAATACTTCTTTTCCGAATAACGAGTTTATATTGAGAATTCTAGTAGACATATATGACAAGCAAAATAAAAAAGATGAAGCAATTAGTACTTGTTTAAAATTAATAAATATAGTACCTCAAGATTTTACGACTTATTCTAATTTGGGCATATTATATATAGAGACTGCTCAATTTTCAAAAGCTGAAGCAATCTTTAAAAAAGCTATAGAATTAAATGCTTATGACTTTTATACACAATATAACTTAGGTATTACCTTAATAGATTTAGGTAAGTTTCAAGAGGCTGAGCTAAGACTAACTGCAGCTAAAGCAATAGACTCAAATCATGCTGAAGTACATTATAAATTAGGTTTTGTACTTTATAAACTTGGTAAGATAAGAAATTCTGAACTATCTTATAAACAAGCTTTAATGATTGAACCTCAAAATTTTCTTGTTTTAAATTCTCTAGGAATTGTTCTTAGAGACCTTAAAAAATATAATGAATCTGAAACTTATTTTAAAAAAGCAATAACATGTAAACCAAATTATTTTGAAGCTTACTTTAACCTTGCCATATTATATAAACAACTAAATAATTTTAAAAAGGCTGAATCTAACTATTTAAAATCAATTGCAATAAAACCTAATTATTCTTCTTATAACAACCTAGGTAATATATATAGACAACTTGGAAATAGTATTAAAGCAATACCTCATTTCATAAGTGCTATAAAACTAAGACCAAACTTAAGTGAAGCTTGGAACAATCTTTATTATCCTATGCAAATTTATAAATCAAAAGAAAATTATGATGAAAATCATCTATCTAAAATGTTTAAAAATGAATTAGAACTAGTAAATAATAAATATCTATCAATTCTAAAATATAAATTACATATAGGAGGGATTAAGTCTGAATACTATTTCAATAAAGCTATTCAAAATATTAATAAGAAAAATAATGTTAAAATAAATAATATAAAATCAATAAATAATGTAAATAAAGCTGATAATTTCTGCTCACAGAATATAATTGCATTACTACACTTTGGTAGAAGTGGAACAGGTCTTTTACACAGCCTTATCGATAATCATTCAGAAATATCCACTTTACCAAGTATTTATTTTAGTCAATTTTTTGATAATCTAGTTTGGGAGAGAATAACCGCTGATGGTTGGAAAAATATAGTAAATAATTTTATTAAAGCTTACCCTATTCTTTTTGATGCCCGATCTTCATCTCCAGTTGCATCAAAAGGAGGTTTTATTGAAAATATAGGTATTAAAGAAGGTATGACCTCTTTAGGAGAAAATAAAAATCAATTTTTGTATGTTGATAAGTATTTATTCAAAAAAGAACTTAGTTCACTAATTAAAAAGCAGGACCATTTGGACCAAATTATTTTCTTTAGGCTCATACATTTAGCTTATGAAAAATCAGTAAATAATAATCAAAACAAAAAAATATTATTTTATCATATTCATAACCCATCAAATTATGCGCTACTTAATTTTATTAACCATGCCCCTAGAACCAAATGGTTAATAATGGTTAGGAATCCTGTTGAAAGTTGCGAGTCATGGATAAGTAATATTTTTAAAGAAAATAACTACGGCGATATTGCAAAAAGAATAGTTACAATGCTATTTGAAGTAAATAATATTTTTTATCTAAATAAAAATACAGTTGGGGTTCGATTAGAAGATCTTAAAGAAAATCCTAGAGATACTATACAAAAGCTATGTACTTGGATGGAAGTCAAAGAAGAAGAAACTTTATACGAAATGACAGCACAGGGGAAAAAATGGTGGGGCGATATGGACAGTCAAAACATCCCTACTTTTGGAAAAATTAATAAATCTAAAGTTGGTAGTGTGTTTAGCAATAATGATCGTTTTATTTTAAATACGTTATTTTATCCATTTAGCTCTAGCTTTGGATATGTAAAAAAAGATTTAAAAAAATTCAAGAAGGACCTAAATGAAATCAGACCAATGCTCAATGAAACTTTTGATTTTGAAAAAAATATTATTACTCGTATGAAAATTCATACAGAGGAATTTAAAAAATTAGAGATGTTTTTATATTTGAGGACTAAACTAATTGAAAGGTGGGAAATCTTAAATAAATATCATACCTATCCTAATATGCTTAAGCCTTTAAAAATTAAAAACCATTAATGAAAGAGTCATATTAAATTCAAAATTAATATTAATTACTAATAATAGTATAAATATAGCAGAAAAGCTAAAGTTAAATTTTCTGTTCATAAACGTGCTTTAGTTAATTCATAAGCAAAAATATTAAATATCAATTGGCATAATAATTGCTGTATTTAGATATGAATTACACTAGTTTACAATCAAAAAGAATAGATTTATCTACTAATATACCTTTACAAAAACCTTTTACTATTTATATAGAACCTACTAATATTTGTAACTTTAAATGCAACTTTTGCCCTCATAGTCTTGAGAACTTTAAGGAAGAGTCTGGAGGAGTTTTTTCATTATCTGAGAAAAGCTTTAATATAATACTAAACCAAATAAAGGAGTTTCAAAAGATAAGCACATTAAATCTTCATTATATGGGTGAACCATTTGTTAATAAAAACATTATCAAATTTATTAGCCTGGCTAAAAAAGCAAATATCTCTAAAAAAGTTATTGTTACTTCTAATGGTTCTTTAATTAAAGAAAATATTTTTTCTGAATTATGTAAAAGTAATTTAGATTATTTAAGAGTTTCTATATATGCCGGTAGCGAATTAAAACACAATACTACAACAAACAGCAAAATACCCTTAAAAAGAATACTAGAACAGCTTAGAGCACTGCATAAATTTAAATTAGATAATAATTTTAAAAAACCCCATGTTTACATTAAGATGATCCGATCTGAGGATGAAGTTGAAAATAATCTTTTTTTTAAAAACTTTAAAAATGTTGGAAATGAAATAAAATTAGAAGATGTGATGGACTGGAATGGTTATGATAATAAAACCTTTTCTAATATTTCAGAAGAAGATGTTTTCAAACAAAAAACATTTAGCATAAAAAAAGAAATATGCCCTTATCCTTTTTATACGTTAGTAGTACATGCTGACATGAATGTTAGTTTATGCTGTGTTGATTGGAATAAAAAAACAGTGGTTGGGAATCTAAAAAAAAATACTTTGAAAGAGATATGGCTAGGAAAAGAAATCAGAGAGTTTCAAAAAATGCACCTGACTAAAAGAGCAGGAGAGCTAGAAGGTTGCAAAAACTGCACCTACTTACATACAGCAAGAGATAACTTAGATAATGTTTCAAAGGAAACAGTAGCTAAATTTCTTTAGTTATATATAAATTAGAAAAATATTTTGATAATTTAGACAATAGAATTAATATTTACATTATATAATAAATATGGAACAACATTTTTATGATATTTCATGTTATTAAATATATTGCTAATGTCCAATAAAGTAGTTGCTTTTGATTTAGATGGTACACTTGTAGATAGTGCACCTGATATAAGAGATGCTTTAAACTATGTATTGAAAAAGAAAAAACTAAAAAATTTAAATCTTAGTGATATAAGACCCATGATAGGAGGTGGGGCTAAAGCTTTAATTCAAAGGGCCTTCTTAAATCAAAATAAGCCAATAGATGATATAGAATCTTGTTTAAAGATTTTTTTAAGAGCTTATACAAAATGCTTCAAAAACAAAACTAAATTATTTCCTTTTGCTAAACATACTCTTAAAAAACTATATAATTTAGAATATAAAATTATTTTAGTTTCCAATAAGCCAGAATTTTTCTGTAAAGCATTACTTAAGCATTTAGATATTGATAAATATTTTCTATTTATATCAGGAGGTGACACCTTTAGATTTAAAAAACCATCTTCTAAACATCTAAAACTTGCTTGTGAAATGGCAGGAATCTCAAATTTCGACTGCGTATTAGTAGGAGACAGTGAGATAGATGCTGGATGTGCCAAAAATTTAAATATACCTCTTATATTAATGAAACATGGTTATTGTAATTATGATTTGGATGGCTTAGGAGCAGCAATAATATTAGATAGTTTTAAAAATTTTGATAACCATATTTCTAAATTAATTTAACTTCTTCGCTAAAACCTGAAATACGGATCTTTTTGTTTTATCATCTTTTGTATTTAACATATTTAAACGAATTAATTTAAAATTGGATTTTATCAGCATACTTTCTATAGAAGCTTTTGAAAAAAAATTGATATGTTCGTGCCAGTGTTTTTTATTATTCAGTAATTCATTACTATCTTTAATATTCATAATTTCTTCAAATGGCATCTCAAGGTATAAGAAAGTTTTTTTATTCATAGCTTTATAAATATTTTTCAATAATTTTCTAGGATACGAAACATGCTCTAAAACATGACTACAAATTATAAGGTCAAACTTTTTAGTAAAAATTTTTTCAAAAGATATTTTATTTGTTCCCTTCATTGTATTTACCCTACTAACATCATAAATAAAAACTTCTGTATTTCTATTATTTTTAAAAGGACTATTCCTACCATTTCCCCCACCCCAATCTAGAATAACATCAATCTTATTCGTATATTTAAGTATAAAACTTTCTACTTTTTTTAAATGAGGTAACTTTTTGCTTAAAAAGTTAGTTCTATAATTATAATTATTTTCATATAAATTACGAATTCTTGAATAGGATTCACCACGATAATCTTTATATAATCTTCCCAACTCATTTTTATCAAACCTCATATCTAAAAATAGTAATTTACATTTTTTACATAAAAGTGAATTACACATATTATAGGTATTTCCTTTTTTAATGGTATTAATTTTCCAATTTTTATTAATTTTTTGTGGTTGCCAGTTAAATATTCTATGAGAGAGAAAAGGCATTAAAACAGCAGGGGAAGCAATTAAGTTTTTGTTTCCGCATGTTACACAACTTTTAGCAATTTGCATTTAATTTTCTGTTGTTATTCATTAAAAAAATAATCTGGATGTACTTTTGAAAAACCTGCCATGGTAATTGGTTTATTTGGACGTGCACAAAAAAAGTTTCGTAATATTAAATCATTATCATATAAATCACCCATTCTAAATATAGCAACCCATCTATTAAAATTTTTAGAAATATTGTATCCTGATCTATGTAATACGTGACTATGAAACATTAAAATTTGTCCTGCTTTTATGGGTACAGAAATAGAATTACTCTCTAAATCAGAAGCTTTGGCATTAAGTAGTTTGAAAGTTAAATGACTTGAAGCATTTCCATTATTTCCAGGTTCGTAGCAGGCTTTGCCCTTAACAGGAAGTAATTTTTTATGTGAACCTGGTAATATTCTAACTGCTCCTTTTTCTAGAGTAACATCAGTTAAAGGAACCCAAAATGTTATTGCTGACTTTGAGATTATATTAAAAGTATAATCTTGATGCCAATCAAAATGATATTTAGTGTCTCCTGGTCTGTCTATTCTAAATTGACATAGACCATAGGGAAGATGAATTTGTTTCCATTTGAATAACTTTTTTAAAAGTACTTTTAAAGAATTTATATTAATCAAGTCTAAAAATTCAGGTAATTCTCTAACAACATCATAAATACCTCCAGATAAAAAGGGGTCCATTGCGTGTAATTTGTTGTAAGTAGCATCTATATCAAGTGTTTCTGAAAAATCAGATTTTATACTCTTTAACTTTCTAAGCATTACTTTCTTAATAGCTTTTTTTAAATATAATGCTTTTCTTTTTGTTTCAGAGTCATTAATTATCAAATAACCTTTAGAATTGAAACTTTTAAGCTTTTTAGAGTCTACATCAATCATCTATCTAATATTATTTAATAAAATATCCATGAGGATTTTGTGAAAAGTGAAATTTTTTATATTTTGGTTTGTAATTAATTTTCTTAAAGTATTCATCAGCTGCTTCTGTTTCTCCTGCCCATGGTATCATTCCGTATTCATCAAATACTACTAAACCTCCAGGTACTACTAATGGAAATAAGTGCTCTAATGAAACTTTTGTAGCTTCATACATATCAACGTCTATATGAAGAAGACTTATTCTTAAACCGGGGTTATCTTTAATAAAAACAGGCAAAGTGTCAGCTAAATCACCAACTACTAGACGTACTCTTTCATGTCCGCTTATAAAATTATCGAGATTACAAATATTTATTAATTCTTCTACCTCAGTCTGAACGTTTTTGGCTGACCAACCTCCTTTTACCTTTCCAGATGCTGGATCTTCTTTTCCGTCTTTATGATGAAAATTTCCTAGACCTTTAAAATTATCAAATCCAAATACTCTTCTAGTTCTATCTCCAGGTGAGAAAATTTCCATTAATTTAGAAAAGGTTAATAAACTAGATCCCCTATAAACTCCTGCCTCAACAATACAGCCAGGTATATCATTAATAAGCTTAAATAATTCATAATGAGCTAAAAATCTGCCAAGATGAATTCTGCGTACATAGGCTGGAAATAATTCTAAGACATGTTTATGAGAGTGATTGTTAGTATTGATTAAATTCTCTAGTTTATTCCATACAGTTACATCTCTAGCATAACGAGAGCCTAATGACTCACTAGCAGGAACTTCGGTACCGTGTTTTACATATTTCTTTATTTTAAGTTGAGATGAATCTACCATCTAAAACTCCTTTTTGTTTTTTTATTATATTATTACTCAAAAGTGGCTGAGATTTATTAACATTATCCTTTATTATAATATTATCATAAAAATCCTGGCAGGATATTTGTCCTTCTAGCTTTGGGATTGCAAAATAAACGTCTTCTAAACTTATTACACTATTAGATTTTTTATTCTTCTTTAAATACACTCCTCGCACTAATTTATCTATATATTCTAACTCTTCATTTTTAACATTTCTTATTTTTTCTTGAGTACCTCCACATAATTCTTTAGCTTTATGAAAAGCTTTGAACCAATCATCAATTTGATGTGGTAAACTACAATATTTAGAAACTGGAACATTATTATAATCAATATCAATATGTCTTTCAAAAGTTCTAGCTCCTTTAGCATATGCAACCATCATAGAGTAATCCCAACTAGAATATTCCATTTGCATTAAACCATTGTG
>CACHHO010000045.1 GCA_902579545.1 Rhodospirillaceae bacterium
AGAATTAGAAGAAGCTTATGTAGAAAGTTTAGATGGAAGTTTTCTAGATAATACTTTCTTCAAATTTGGTAGAGCTTTTTGGAATGTAGGTACTTTAAATCCTCAACATGCTCACGCAGATGATTTTGCAAATAGACCACTACCTTATAGAGTATTTTTAAACAAAGCTTATAATGATGATGGATTTGAGACATCATATTTAATTGGATCTGGAGAAATAGGACTAGGAATTTTTAGGGGAGAAGATTTCCCATTTGGAAATACTACTGAAACTCAAGGTTCAGGAAGCGATGCGTGGTCTGTTTATTATAAATCAGCTTTTAATATTTCAAATACCGAAGAATTAAAGTTTAATTTATATCATCTGTCTGGAAAATCTAGAGCTTCTAACAGTAGAGTAAGTAATGAAGATACTGTTACATTCAGTGGCGATAGTGATTTATCAATTATTAATTTAGATTATGAAAACCAATATGGTTCTGAAAGAAAATTTAAGATAAGTGCTGAGTATTTTTATAGAAATCAGGATGGTACCTTTGCAGATAGCGAAGCCTCAACTGGTGATGTAAATTTTGATGACAATGATAGTGGTTACTATTTATCCTTAGTAAATAAATTTAATAACCATTTAAGTATTGGATTTAGATACAGTGAACTATTAGCAGCAGATACCCCAACAGGTTTAGCAGATAGTGCTTTAGACTCTGGAGGAAATGACCCTGAGGCATACTCTTTAATGTCAGAGTGGAAGTTTGATTCTGCAGCTGTAATGAGGTTGCAACTTAATCATGAAAAACCTCAAGCTAATCTAGTGGACAATCAGTTGATCTTACAATACATTATGTACTTAGGATCAGGAGGACATGATGGGCATGATCACTAAATATAGGAGGTAAATTATTATGAATATTTATGCTATGAAAAAACAGTTTAGTGATAAACTATCTATTTGTTTATCATTGTGTTGCATACTACATTGTATAGCACTCCCTGTAGTAATAATTTTAATACCAAGTGTTTCCTCATTTTGGATAAATGATGAGAATGTTCATATTGTCTTAGTTTTATTAGCTATACCTATTAGCTTATTTGCAATGGCTAAGTCTTTAAAAAAGCATAACAACTATAAATGTATTTCTCTTGCTGGTGTGGGACTTTTATTATTAGTAGCAGCAATTTTTATGCATGATATTGGGTTGGGTGGAGAGCATAATGTAGAAGAGCACGTACAAGATGAACATGGACATGAAGGTCATGATGAACATGGAGGAATAGGAGAAACACTTGAAACTATTTTTACTGTATTAGGAGGATTAATACTTTTTGGAGCACATTTTCTTAATATAAGGCTTACAAATAATTCTTCTTAAAGAAAAATTTTTACAATGTTAAATTAAGGCAATTATTATAATACATATTGCCTTAATTATTTTTTAGTTCTAAAGTAATAATAAAAAATAGCGTGATAGAAATTCATTTCAGTACAAACCATATCCAATAAATATTAAAGTTGGCTTTTATACCAGGAAGAAATGTGAAACAAATATAGATCATTTAGGTTCATTAAAAGATGCTTATAATAGAGAGGAGCATAAATGCAACAGAAGAAAAAAAAAAATTACAAATGATAAAGTAAATCACGTAATTAGTTGTAAAAAGGTAAATAGTTCTGATTGTTTTGCTATTACATATACCTTTTTGAAAAGAATTACCAATAATAAGGGAACAGAGTATAAAATTATTAACATTTGTAAATATTTGTTTATTTCTTATAAAGTTAAATTAAATTATAATTTATCTTTTAGAAATTATAACTCTAAATCATTTTCTTCATGTTTTCTTAATATAAATGAGATAGATTTTTAGTTAGATGTTATATTTTGATACACATAACTTAGGTAACTATTTACTTTATTTAGTTATATTTTCTATTTTAGTATACTTAGGATGGAAATTAAGAAAAATTTATAATAATGTTATATTTTTTTTGTATAAAAAGCGAGGGAAAAAAGCAGAAAAAAAAGCATTAAAGTTATTAAAAAAAAAAGGATTTAAAGTAATTTCAATACAACCTACTGCAAAGGGATATGTACACGAAAATGAAAAAAAAATTTCCTTCACTATCAGACCAGATTTACTTGTTAGTAAAGACAATGTTATATATGTTGCAGAAATTAAATCAGGTTTTGCTGCTTCAATTTATAACATAAACACGCGTAGGCAGTTATTTGAGTATTCTAAAGTATTTAATAGTAACAAATTAATTTTAATTGATACTTTTAAAAAACAAATAAAAAAAATAGAATTTTAAAATTATATATTTAAAATATAATTTATTATTTAATTTTTAATTATAAATTAATTATGGAAATTTACTGGAATTCAATTTACACAGCTATACAACTTATTTTTACTTTAGATAAAAAGTTAATAGAAATTCTAGCTTTATCTTTTAAAGTAACATTTATAGCTTTACTAATTTCAAGTATTTTAGGGTTGCCTTTAGGCACGTTTTTAGCCATACAAAAGTTTAAAGGTAGAGCTTTTATTGTTGGTATTATAAATTCGTTAATGGCACTGCCTCCAGTAGTTGTAGGTTTGTTTGTATACATAAACTTATCTAGATCTGGTCCTTTAGGGTGGTTAGGTATTTTATATACGCCTACAGCAATGATAATAGCTCAAATTATACTTATTTTTCCTATTATTGCAGGTTTAACAAATCAAGTAATTGAAGATTTACATGAAAATTATAAAGATTTATTTTTATCTTTAGTTACTCCTCAATTTCATACCATAAAAGCTTATTTGATAGATGCAAGATATTCCTTAATTACTGTAATTTTAGCTGGACTTGCAAAAGGTATATCTGAAGTGGGAGCGGTAATTATAGTAGGGGGAAACATAGATCATTTAACTAGAGTAATGACCAGCACTATAACTATGGAAACCTCAAAAGGAGAACTATCTCTTGCTATGGCTTTAGGACTAATTTTACTTATTATGTCTGTAATTATTAACCTAATAGTTACATATAAGAAATATAACTTTAAAGCTAAATATTATGAAAAATAAAAAGAATTTATTACTACCAGTTTCTGTTCAAAGTCTAAGTTATATAAAAGGAGAAAAAAAATTACTTAATAAAGTTTTTTGTAAAATTTCTTCAAAAGGAATAACTGTGGTTGTTGGTCCTAATGGAGCGGGTAAAACATTATTTTTAAAATGTCTGCACGGTTTAATAAAATGTAACCTGGAAAAGGTTTTATTTGCGGGTAAACCACTAAACAAAAAAATAAGATTAATGCAGTCAATGGTATTTCAATCACCAATATTAATGAGGAGGTCTGTTATAAATAATTTATTATTTGTAATTAACCAACGAAAAATTAACATTAAAAGAAATGAAGTAATGACGCTCTTAAAAAAAGTTGATTTATTACATCTAGCAAAGGAACAAGCGATAGTTTTGTCAGGAGGAGAAAAACAAAGATTATCTGTTGCAAGAGCAATAATTACTTCACCAAAAATTTTGTTTTTAGATGAAGCCACTTCAAACCTTGACCCTTACTCAGTCAATATTATAGAAAAAATTATTAAAGAAGTTAATAAGAAGGGAACAAAGGTCATAGCTGTTACTCATGACTTATCCCAGGCTAGAAGACTAGCTAGTGAAATTATTTTTTTTAATAAAGGAAGTATTAGTGAACATACAAAAGCAAGTAGCTTCTTTGATCAGCCTAAGTCTTCTGAAGGAAAAATTTTTATTTCTGGAAAATTATTTGTATAAAATGTGTAAAATTATACTCGTAATATTATCAATTTATTCTATAACATCATTATTAAAGTCAGAAACGTCGGTAATAATTCAATCTACTACTTCCACAAAAAATTCTGGATTTTATTCATATATACTTCCATTAATTTATGAAGATTTAAAAATTAAAGCAAAAGTAGTTGCATTAGGAACAGGAGCAGCGATAAGAAATTCAATGAATTGCGATGGAGATCTTTTAATAGTTCATAGTCCTATACAAGAAAAAAAATTCATTTTGCATGGATATGCAAAAAAATCAAATTATATAATGCATAATCATTTCGTAATAATAGGCCCCAAATCGGATCCTTTAAAAATTAAGAATATAAAAAAACCAGAATATGCTTTAAAAAAGATTTTTGATTATAAATATTTATTTGTTTCAAGAGGAGATAAATCAGGAACTCACGATAAAGAAATGAGTTTATGGGGAATAATAAATATTAATCCAGAATTGCACTCTGGATCATGGTATTTAGAAACAGGAACTGGTATGGGGGCTACAATAAATACAGCAGTAGGTTTAGGTGCTTATACATTTACAGATAAAGCTAGTTGGATTAGTTTTAGAAATAAGTATGATTTTGATATTTTGATTGATGGAGATAAAAGTTTAATTAATAAATATAGTGCTTTAGCAATTAGTAAAGATAAATGTCCTTCTGCTAAGGAAAATGAAAGCCAAGAAATTATAGATTGGTTTTTATCTGAAAATGGTAAAAGAAGTATATTAAATTTTAAAAAAAATCAAAAACAATTATTTTTTATAGAGTAGATGATCCAAATTAAATAAGTAACGAATAAAGTGTATGGAAAGAATTTACAAATTAAAGGATAGGCCTGAATATAAGTCTAAACCTACTCCTGTTACTTTTAAAAAAAGCGATACAGTAGCATCAGCCGTAAAAACAATGTCAGAAAAAAACTATGGTTCTGTAGTTATAGTAGACAATAGTAGTAAAGTTATTGGTATATGTACTGAAAGAGATATTCTAAAAAGACTAGTAAATGAAAAATTAAACCCTTCTAAAACTAGAATAGAAAAAATTATGACTCCTAATCCAAGAGTAGGTAAAGAAAATGATGAAGTTTTATCTTGGTTAAGAACTATGTCTAATGATAGATTTAGGAGATTACCTGTAGTTGATAATAATGGTAAAATAAAGGCTATTTTTACTCAAGGAGACTTTGTATCTTACACTTGGCCTGATTTAATTTATCAAGCTACACAAATGACAAAAGCATCATTGTCCAAGCATTTTAATGCTACCTCTATAATTATAATGATAATGGTTTACAGCTTTGCAATGGTTTTCGCCATTAGATTTATTTAGATCTTTATAATAGCTACCCACATATAGTATAATAGTAAATAAGTTCATTTATAGCAATGAATGTATATTGGACATTTTGCAAAACTCCAGTTTAATAATAAAATAAAAACTTTTGGAGGATTAAAAAAATAAGGAAGAGTATTAGCTTTTATCTTTTAAAATAGACTGTTTTTTAAAAAAATTACAATCACCGCACTTTTCATTAAGTTCAGGAGGATTATCCATTTCTAAAATATCTAACGCTAGAGTAATTCTTTCAAATAAATCGTTAGTAATCCTTTCTTTTAGCTCAACATAACCTGTAAGAAAAGATATGTTACAGCCAATTTCATCTTTATTTTCAATTTCATTAGGATCAAACTGCAAAATAGCTAATTTAGTTATAGGGCTTAATAATGGAGTTCTAACTGAATTGATTTCACCAGGGTGCTCAAATATTGTAGCGTATGATTCTAACTGGAATTTATAAAAATCAGCTTTTTGATCAGAAATTTTAGTAGTCTTGAAGTCAATAATACCGTAACCGTCTTTTTCAAATTTAATAACCAAGTCAGGAATTCCTATTAATTTAAAACTTCTCTGCTTATTATCTTTCAGTATCTTCGATGATATTTTACTAGGTAATTCTTGAGAGTTTAAAAAGCGTCCTTTAGGAAGTTTTGATGATATGAAACTAGTATCTTTATTTATAAAAAAATCTTTCTGAATTAAATCTAGTTTAGTGAAAACAGGAGGAGGAAAGTTATAAGTTTGAATACCATATTTTTTTGAAAGATAAAAGCATCTATGGCATTTATTTATCTGAAAATCTAATACAGAGGGGCTTAAATCTATTACTTCTTTTGAAGCATTATGTTCTTCAATAATAGTTTCATCATATTTTGTTAACCATTTTTTAAACTTAGATATATCTACTCCATCAGGAACATACCATTTTTTTTTTTCAGGGTCCCATTTTCCGCCAAGTGATTTACATTCTTCTTTTTCATTGAATGGACAATCTAAATAAATCATAATTTACAATATATTAACTTTTATAAACTTAATACTTCAAAGATATTTTCTGCACTTAAAATAGTTTAATCTGTTGAGTAGATTTTGTTAAGTTTCTATCATTATTTAATATCATTCTGTACATATATATACCTTCAATTACTCTTTGTACGTAATTTCTTGTTTCACTAATAGGAATTAATTCCATCCATGTAATAGGGTCTATATCTTTTTTTCTAGGATCTCCATAGGTCTTAAGCCACCTTTTTACTCTACTAGGTCCAGCATTATATGCTGCTAGAGCTAGAACATAAGATCCCTCAAATTTATTTAGCATTTCCTTAAAGTAAAAAGATCCAATTTTTACATTGTAAGAGGGTCTAGACGTCAAGAAAATTCTTTTATATTTATAATTATTTTTTTTTGCAGTAATCCTTGCTGTTTTTGGCATTAGTTGCATTAATCCTCTGGCACCTGCTCTGCTTTTGGCTTTTGTATCAAAAGCACTTTCTTGTCTTGATATTGCTAAAGTTACAGGTAAAGAAATTACAGTATTTTTTTTAATTATAGCCATTAATTCTTTATTTGGCTTAGGAAAATTTAAACTTGGAACATATATATTATTGTAAATAGCCTTTTTACCTACGAAAATTGATAATGATATTCTTCCAAAGTCTCTTAATATTGTGGCAAGCATTATAATATCCTTTGTGTTAGTAGCTTGATTTGCAAGGTGCATAGCAAAAGTTCTTACAAGTTTTTTTTCATTTGATTGTAAGAGTAATACTAATACTTTGACTAACTCCTTATTTTTATAGTCTTTAAATGTTTTTTCATTTATAGAATTATTTTGAATAGGGATATAAAGTTCTTTGTTTAGCTCTTTCAATGCTAGTTGTCCGTAAAATGTGGCAGGAAAAGCAGAGGCTCTTTCAAACCAAATATTTAAACTATTAAGGTCTCCTATGCTTTTTGCAGATTTTCCTGCCCAATAAGAGGCTCTTGCCTTAGAAATAGGAGTTTTTACTTCTAAAAACATTTTTGAGAAGTATTCATAAGCAGTTTTAGGGTCTTTTTGAAATGTTAAAGATAACCATCCTGTTAACCATTGGGCCTCTGATAAATAGTTTCTGCTTGATGCATTATATTGTTTCAAAATATTTACAGCAATATCATAATTTTTATAACTTATTTGCTTTCTAGTGTGGTAATTAATTTCTCTCCACCATTTTTTAGGGAAAGAATAATCACTCTTATAGGATAGCAATAAATCAAGAGAAGACTTTTCTAGCCTTGCCCTTCTTCTCCACTTAATTCTTTCATAAACTAATGACTCCAAGTTTATTAAATGTTTAGGAACATTAGCAATAGCTAAATCAACATTACCTCTTCTTCTAGATAACTTAATTTTTGCTAGCGATAAATTTTTTATGTCTTTAGGAACTCTTTTTAATTGTCTGTTAGCACTTCCCCACTTTCTTTTCCAGATTAGATTTTCTAATCTTTTTATATGATCTTCATTATTTAAAAATTTTTTGAAATTTTTCAAAATATACTTTTCTTCAGAGTAAGTAAAACTATTGTGAACCCAAGCTTCTTTTAAAATCCAAGCTCCTTCATCGATAAAATTATTTCTTA
>CACHHO010000046.1 GCA_902579545.1 Rhodospirillaceae bacterium
GATAAAAAAGAACCAAAGATTTGACTATTTTTTAGGGTTAGCAGGACTACTTTGGATATCGTCTATACTTTTTACAATATTAGGTTACTTATGTTCAGACTTAATTAATAAAAAGATATTGTTAGGATTAGTTTTTTTTAATCCAATGTATTTTCTTATTATGACTGTTAGTAATATAGTAAATAAAAAACTATTAATTGTTTTTTTTCTTTCAATTATCCTAGGGCCATTATTCAATTATATTAGCTCTAGCTGGGGAGTTTTATTAGCTGGGTTGATTTCTGGAACAGTAGGTTTTATGTTTTATAGAGTTAAACATGACAAATAATGATATTATTATTTTAGCCATAGTAGTTTCCTCTTTTGCTACATATCTATGTAGATGTTCTGGTGTAATATTCTCTTCAAATTTAAATGAAGACAGCTGGCTATTTGACTGGATTAAATGTATTTCTATAGGTATAATAGTATCTGTAATATCAAAAATTATTTTTTTTCCAGAAGGAATACTTGAAAGCACATCTAATGTATCAAGACTTTTATCTACTGCTATACTTCTTATAGTATATTATTATATTGGTAGAAACATCCTATTATCAGTATGTATAAGTACAGCAGTTTTCACTTTTTTAAATTACATTAAATTTTAAATATTACCTTATTTTAGAAAATTCTGTAGGAATTAATACTTCATTCTTCATATGTAATATAATATCCTTTACTTTATCTAAATAACTTATAAATTCTTTATTTTTTGATAAAATTTCTCTTCTTTTTTCTCTATCTTTATAACTATCATACCCATACAGATGAATTACTTTATTTAGTTCACCAAATTCAGTATAAAAAAAACCAATTTGATTGCCTAATATTGATACATGAGTTTCTCTTATATCATTATTATAAATATTTAAGAATTTTTTCAAAGTCGCTGGTTTAAGTATATATGTTCTCATTTCAATAATCATATTAACCTCTAATTAATTTAAATTATTAAGTTTAATTTTAAGCATGTTTAGTTCAGTTTTATTTTTTTCTAATGTCCTTTCAAAAATCTTTAACGCTATTCTGAAATTACCTTTTGCATCTTCTATATTGTTCTCTTTTAATAGTATTAATCCTTTTGTCTCATAGGCTCTTGCCCTGTATAGAGCAGATCTTCTAGTTAATTCAGATATTTGACCTGGATTGTTAGCAATAATACTTCCCATCATTGTTAAAACTTCATTATGTATCAATATTGCTTCTTGAAGTTTGTCTTGAAATCTTAAAGATAATGATAAATAATTTAATGCTTCTGCAATATCCGGATGATTTTCTCTAATTAAATCTCTTCTTACTAATATTGCGTCTTTTAAAATTAATTCTGCATCATAAAATTTTCCTATTTTTATTAATATTCGTCCTTTATTTTCCAGAAGTGTTGCAGTAGTTAAATGATTTTTTCCAAATTCATTTATTGAAAGCTCTAAAGCCTTATCATTTGACCTTAAAGCATCAATAAAATTTTTATCCTTATAAAATTTACTAGTAACTTTAAATTCATTTCTAAGTTCTACAGATTGAGAGTTTAAATAAAAACTTGTTAATATTGTAAAGAAAAATAATAATAATTTTAAAAATAACATAAATAATAATAACAATATATGTGCGGTAAATATAGTTTATATTCTAAAGAAGAAATTTTCAATAATTTTAATATTTTAATTACACCAAATTATAATATTTCACCTGGCAATAATATACTGGTACTCAACAATAAATTACGTGCTGAATATATGTATTGGGGTATAAAATATAATTGGTTGAATAAAAAATTAATTGCTAATGCTAGATTAGAAACTATTCAAAATAAATCTTTTTATAATGATTATAAAAGGTGTATTATTATTGCGGATGGATATATAGAGTGGAAAAAAGAAAAAAACAACAATGACCCATATTATCATTATTTAAATGATAGTTTGGTATACATGGCCGGTTTATATAAAAATTCTAATGCAGTTATAATAACAATAGATAGTTATGATAAAATCTCTCATATTCATATGAGGCAACCTCTAATAATTAATAAGCAACATCTAAAAAGCTGGGTTATAGAAAAAAAAATTAATTCTATTACTGAACATAATATACAATACTATAAAATAAGTAATGCAGTAAATAATATTAAAAGCAATTATAAAAATTTACTTTTAAAAAAAAATTGATATTTTTATTAAATTCAATAGCATTAAATTGTGTTCTTAAAACCTAAATTAATATTATTATATTCATTCTTTTTGTTTTCATTTGAAAAGCTATCATACGAGATTATTATTATGAGTATTCATGACAACAAATCAATAACAACATCTAAAAAATATAAATTTAGAATATCTGAAGCAAATGGCAATTGGCAAGATAGTTTAGGAAACTATGGCAAATCTAGAATTTAATTTTATCTAGAAACAAATAACAATAAACAAACTTATATAAAAGGCTTAGGACAACTAATTGATCAAAATAATAAAAATATATGGTTTATACCTATTAGAAAAAGTGATGAGGATGCAGGTGTAGGAAAAATTGAAGTTATAGAGTCCTCTAAATTATATAATTTTTTAATACAGTCATCCTGTACATATGCTATAAACTATTTTGAAAATAGAAGTTTTTTTAAGGTTAAATGTAAATAGCTATAAATATGGATTTATATATTACCGGTGCAGGAGTTAGTTCAGAAAGTGGCATACCCACATTTAGGGGGTCTGATGGATTTTGGACAATTGGTAGTAAAAACTATACATCACAAGACATGGCAACAAGAAGAATGTATAAAGAATGTCCTGATGAATTTCTTCTTTGGTATTACAAAAGATTTGTTAAGTATAGAAATGCAAAACCAAATAAAGTACATAAATACCTAGCAAATAAATATTTAATGACTCAAAATATTGATGGACTTGATTACAAGGCAGGAAATAAAAAGTATATTTCAATACATGGAAACCTTAATAAAATTACATTGTATCATAATCAAAATGAACGTGTAGATATTAACAATGCTCCATGGGAAGATATAGAATGTGAATGTCCAGATTTAGATAATACTTTAAAGTTAAAAAATACTTTATTAGACTATTTTAAAATTTCTAAAAAAACACTTACTCCTGAAAAAATGATTTCTTTAAAACCATTTGTTTTGTTATTTGATGAATTTTATACTAATAATTATGGCTTAGCAAAAGCAGAAGAATGGATGGATAATGCTAAAAGATTTATTTTTCTTGGAACATCGTTTAGCGTAAATATAACAGCTATGGCTTTAGATAAAGCAATAAAAAAAAGAGTAGCTATTGATGTTATAGACCCTGAACCAATAAATTTAAATTTACCAAATGTTAAATATCATAAAATGACCGCCTTAGAATATATTAATAATTTAAGCGCTGGCTCTTAAAATAACCCAATATAAAGTCTTCTAGAAATACTTAAATAAAATTTACAGTTCAAAGACATTTTAAAATTTATATTTTATGACACTAATACAATTAGTTAACTTTTATCTCTACATATATTTTTATATACATAGGATAGCCTTTCTATTTCAGTAATATAATATTTTTTACATCTATTTAACTCTTCTCTAGTAAAGTTTTCTCCTGATTTTTGCATTAAACAATTTTTATAAGCTTTTGTATTTACATTTATTACATTAACTAAGGTTGCACAAACCTCAGTTCTTTCATCAGAAAAACTAATTTTAGAGTATAAAAAAAATGATAAAGTAACTACTTTTAACAATAATACATACATTTAATATTTGAACCTTAATATTTTTACTTTACATTATAATAATAAAAAATTAAATATTTAAAATGTTTAGAGTGGAATTTAATAAATTAGGAATAGCAAGTGAAGAAATATTTATAAACGAGGTTCCCTCGATTAAGAATATAGCTGATAATGAAATATTAATAGAAATTTTGCTTTTTCCGATTAATCCTGCAGACTTATTATTAGTTGAAGGCAAATATTCAAATAAACCTAAAATGCCATCTACAATAGGTGCTGAGTGTATTGCTAAGGTTAAAAAAGTAGGGAATAATATAAAAAATTTTAAGGAAAATGACATTGTAATGCCTTTAGTAAGAGACAACTGGGTAGAAGAAAAAATAGTATATGAAAATGAAATCATTAAACTACCTTCTAATATTGATTTAATTCAGGCATCTATGCTTAAGGTAAATCCAGCTACTGCATATTTAATGTTAAACAATTATATTAAAATAAATAATGGTGATTATATTTTACAGAATGCTGCAAACTCTGGTGTAGGCAACTACGTGATACAGCTAGCCAAAATGTATAATATTCGCACCATTAATTTAATAAGAAGAAAGGAAGTTAACAATTTATTAAGTGAAATTGGGGCAAGCCATATATTTAACATAGATCTAACTATTGAAGAAAGAGATTTTATTAAAAGTTTAAAACCTAAGCTATTTATTGATGCAGTAGCTGGAGCACAAGTTAATAAAGTTGCCTCCTTGCTTGCAGACAATGCAACCATAATAAATTATGGTTTACTAAGTGGAGAAAATATTCAAATAAATCCTCACAATTCTATCTTTAAAAATATAATGCTTAAAGGTTTTTGGCTTAGTTTATGGCTAAATAAGATGAGTATGAAAGAAAAGCAAAGCCTTTATTTATATTTATCTGAATTGATTATTAAAAATAAAATATATACTAACGTCCAAAAAATATTTCACATTAAAGATATCAAGAATGCTATCAAATTAGCATCGAAATATAAAAGAGATGGAAAAATACTAATATCTGCCTCTAACGAATTTTTACAAAAATAGATTTGTTAAGTTAGGTGCCCTAATACCTTTTGTGCACTAGAGACATCAAAAACTCCTGGCTTTTCAATAAAAAGTTTTTGAACTTTCAAACCTGTAAGAATCATAGCAAACCTTTGTGACCTTATACCAAGAGAATACATAGCCCCATCAAATGTTAAACCTATTGCTTTAGACAATGTAGCGTTACCATCTGCTAAAAAAATAATATCATTTCCAGCCTTATTAGCATCACACCAAGCTTTCATAACAAAAGGATCATTTACTGATAAACACACTATTTCATCAACTTTTTTTTCTTTAAATGCATTAGCATAAGTTATAAACCCTGGTAAATGTTTTGCAGAACAGGTAGGAGTAAAAGCTCCTGGAACTGAAAATAATACTACCTTTTTATCTTTTGGGTGCATTAGTGAGTGATCTGCAAATAAATTGCTTAACTTAATTTCTTTTATTTCATCCTTCACTATTGCCTTGATTAATACATCGGGTAAATTATCTCCTTCTTTGATAATTTCAGTCATCTGTTAAACTCCTTAATAATAATTGATTATAATTAAAATAACTTATATTTCTATATTATTATTATGTATTTAAATAAAAATAAAAAAAAAATTATTGAAAAAGACTTAATATTATTAGGTGCAGGTCATTCTAATATAGAAGTACTAAGATATTTTGGTAAAAACCCTTTAAACGGAATACGTATTACCTTAATAAATAATACTTATACCTCTACTTATTCAGGTATGATACCTGGGTATATTCAAGGTACTTACGATTGGGATAATATAAATATTGATTTGGTAAAACTCTGTGGCAACTATAATCATAGGTTGATTATTAGTGATGTTTATAAAATTGATGTTAAAAAAAAGTTTGTTTATTTAAAAGGAAGACCTGAAATTAATTATGATTATTTATCTATTAATTTGGGAATAAAATCTGATGACAGTAAGATTATAGGTGCTAGCGAGCACTGCCTAAAATTAAAACCCATATCTTTAATTAAAGATAGTATTAATAAGGTTTTAAACTACAATAAATCAGATAAAAATAATAACATAGTTATTATTGGCGCAGGAGCCGCTGGAGTAGAAGTCTCATTAGCAATAAGGGAAAGATTAAGGCAATTTAATATTAACAGTAAAATTACTTTACTATCAAAAAACTCTTCTGTGCTTAATGGATTTAATAATAATGGTAAAATTATAGCTAAAAATACATTAAGAAAAAATAATATTCAGATTAAAACTAATTCAGAAGTTATTAAGGTAACAAAAAACTATGTTTTTGTAAAAAGCGGTGAAAAAATATTTTGTAAATTACCTATTTTAGCTACCAGTGGAGCTCCTCTTGAACTTCTAAAAAGGTCTAACCTTCCATTAAATAGGGATGGAAGCATAAAAATAGAAAATAACTTATTAGTAAGTGAAATAAGTGATGTATTTGCTACTGGAGATATTTCTAGTATTAAAAGTTTTAATGTTCCTAAAGCAGGTGTTTTCGCAGTAAAGCAAGGAAAAGTTTTAGCGAGAAATATTAAGTTGCTAATTTCAAATAAATTATTGATAAAATATAATCCTCAGAAAACATACCTTTCTTTAATAGGATTACCTCATAAAAAAGCTTTGGCAATAAAGTCATTTTTTTCTTTAGAAGGTAAACTGTTATGGAAAATTAAAAAATTAATAGATAAAAGATTTATCCAAAAATATTCATATAATAAGTCTGTAAATTCTAAAAATAACAATTTAAATTTTGTAGAGCCATTCTTAAATAGTATGCAATGTAAAGGTTGTGCAAATAAAATACCTCATAATGTACTTAAAGAAGTTTTTCAAGAAAATATAAATAGTGGCGCTTTTGATGCAGATAAAGTGCCTAAAATTAATAACCTTTATCAAACAACTGATATTATATCTTCTATAATAAGTGATCCTTTTGAATTAGGAAAAATAGCTGCTAAACATGCGCTTAATGATATATATGCTGTAAATGCAAATCCCTTATCAGCACAAATGATTGCAAGTCTTCCGCCTGCATTAAGTAAAATTAATAAAAGAGATCTATTTCAACTTAAATCTGGTGCTGATGTCATAATGAAAAAATCTTTATGTAAAATAAATGGTGGACACAGTTATAGTAATAATGACGATCAGATTTATTTAGGGTTTTCTATAATAGGAAAGAAAAATAAATATATTAAGGTAAGAAAAATCAAATATGCAAAATTATACCTTACAGGAAAGATTGGATCTGCTCTTGTTTTATCAGCCATAGACAAAAAAGTAATTAATGGCTTCTATGCGGAAGAAGTTATTAATCAAATGAGAAGTTCTAATTTTGAAACTTTTAAGATATTCAACAAATTTAATTTAGAATATGTAACAGATATATCTGGATTCGGACTAGCTATACACGCAAATAATTTACTATTAAGACATTCATCACTAAAAGGCTTCGAAATTTCACTTAATAAAATACCCTTATATGAAGGAGCTAGATTAGCATTACATGAAAATATAAAATCAAGCCTAAATGATGCTAATAGATCTAGTATTATCAATAGCTTAAATATAGAATATAATAAAATTAATAAGAAAATATTAAACTGCATTTTTGATCCCCAAACTGGAGGT
>CACHHO010000047.1 GCA_902579545.1 Rhodospirillaceae bacterium
ATATTTTTTATGTAGTTATTTAAAAACTTGTAGCTTAATTCTAAAAATTTATTTCCTAAATTTTTAAATAATAAACTTTTTAATAAAATATGATTATTACAAAATGCTAAATCAAAGACAGGGTCACCCCAACATGCAGTTTCTGCATCTAATATAATAGGTTTATTTGATTTAATAAGAATATTTTTCGGACTAAAATCTCCATGTATTAAAGTTTTTTTATTATGAACAAGGCTTTGGGCTACATCTAAAAATTTTTTTTTATATTGAGGATATTTATCAGAGGTAAAAATTATATAGGGTTCTATTCTAATAGAATAAAAAGTATCATCATTTTCAAATTTTTTTTTATAAAACTTTTTATGAAAAAAAAATTTATGCTTTTTAATAAGCACGTTAGAAATATTTATAGCATCGATAAAATTAATATTACTATTTAAGAGTTTTTTTTTCCACACTCTGTAAGATTTAGGGCTATACCATTGCATTGCTAATATGTGGTTTTTATTATCATGGCCAAGCAATTTTGGAAAAAAGTCTGGCATTACTTTTTTACAATATTTAAAATACATTGCTTCAAAATTATTTCTACTAACTGGTGCATACCAATCTTCTTTAACAGTAAGTTTTGCTAATGCTCTTTTAATGCAAAACTCTTTATTTTTTTCGGTTTTTATATGCCAAATATCCGAAGAAACACCATCAGTTATTTTTTTTGAAGAAAACTTTTCTCCTAATTTTAATAACTTAAATTTATTAGCAGCGACGTGAACAGATGAGGGTAGACTATTTATTTTCAATTAAAAGCACCTGATCCTTTTCGATCGGTTTCATAGGGCCTGATATAGTTGCTCCAACTTCTACTACAATTGAATTATAAGCTAAAGACCCCTTTACTTTTCCACCCTTGCATACTTTTAATTCCACTACTTCACCATTACCTGTAAATTCTCCATAAATCTCTAAAGAATTACAGTTTAGATTTCCATCAATTTTACCTTTTGCACCTATTTTTACAATTGCTCCTTTAATATTTCCTTTTATATAGCCATGTACGTCTAAAACACAGTCAGCTTTCAAAACGGACCCTTTTTCAATTATAAGCTTAGTCTCAGATGCTATACTTGAAATACTTAAATTTTTCTTTCTCATTTTTTTTTTATATCATATTATTCAATAAAAGCGATTGTTTTTTATCTTAAAGATTCTTATATTATTATAATGTTTAATAATTTAAAAAAATGTAATAATACGGAAGATTTCAGATTACTTGCCAAAGCTAGGTTGCCCTCACCAATATTTCATTACATAGATGGTGCTGCTGATGATGAAATAACAATAAAACAAAATACCAGAGCATATGAAAATTGTGATTTAGTTCCAAATGTTTTAGCAGGTGTTGAAAATATTGACATGTCAGTAGAATTAATGGGAAAAAAAATAGATATGCCTATTTTTTGTTCGCCAACCGCCTTACAAAGGCTTTTTCATCATGATGGTGAGCTAGCTGTAGGGCAAGCTGCACAAAAGTTTAATACATTTTTTGGTGTTTCTTCCTTAGGAACATATAGTCTCAAAAAAATAGCAGAAAAAGTTAGCACCCCCAAAATTTTTCAATTTTACTTTCATAAAGATAGAGGATTAAATGATAGTATGGTGGAACAGTGTAAAGAAGCAGAATTTGATGCTATAGCTTTAACTGTAGACACAATTACTGGTGGAAATAGAGAAAGAGATCTGAAAACAGGCTTTACTTCTCCTCCTAGACTCACTTTATCAAGCCTTATTAGTTTCGCAATACATCCTATGTGGGCATTTAACTACTTTACTCATGAAAAGTTTGAACTTGCCCAACTAAAAGATTACATCAAAGAAGGGAGTAACCTTGCAATATCAGTAGGTGACTATTTTAGTTCTATGTTAGATCAGAATATGAATTGGAACGACGCAGAAAAACTAAGAGCTAAATGGGGTAAACATTTTTGTTTAAAGGGAATTATGAGTGTAGAGGATGCAAAAAAAGCTGTAGACATAGGAGCTACTGCCATAATGATCTCTAATCATGGTGGAAGACAACTAGATGGGTCCAGAGCACCTTTTGATCAGTTAAAAGAAATAGTAGATGCTGTAGGTGATAAAATTGAAATTATATGTGATGGAGGTATTAGGAGAGGAACTCATGTATTAAAAGCATTATCATTAGGAGCAAAAGCTTGTTCAGGAGGAAGATTCTATCTTTATGCATTAGCCGCGGCTGGTCAAAAAGGTGTAGAAAAGGCATTAGAAAACATGAAGTTAGAATTAGAAAGAGATTTAAAGTTAATGGGATGTAATAGTATTAATCAGTTATCAAGGAAGAATTTAAGATTTAGATAAGAATATTAATTTAGTTTTTCACATACTCTTGACCCTTTTTCAAAAAAACTTTCACAGTATTCTTTATCAAGATCTTTATTTATTAAAACATTTTCAATAAAAAAAGAAACAGCTTTTATCTGTCTCAAATTTAAGTAAGTTTTAGAAGATATAGGCCTATAATTTTTATCGTAATCAGAAAAGTAAGTATCATAACATTTTTCTTTAAGGTAAGATTTTTTGAAAAAATAGGGCATTCCTGTTCCTGGTCTTCCACACTTTATTACGTTAATTATTTCATCATATTCCAAATTAGACTTTCTTAGGGATACACCCGCTCCATATCCTCCTCCTCCATCTCCATGCCAAGAATGACACCCCATACAGTTTCCTTTTTTATATACAGATAGACCATATTTAAGATCGCTAGATAGATCTTTTGTTAAACTGTTAAAATTTATGCACATTATACAAATAGATGACATTATTAATAATAAATTTTTCTTGATTTTAGGCACAATTATTAAAATAGTGAATTTTATAATCTTTTCAATTATAAATAACGTAGTTGAGTAATGGTTATCTTAAATAAGTATAATGAGGCAGACATCCTATTGGATGAATTCATAAAATACAAGATGAAAGATTATAAAAATTTAAGAAACTTTGACTACGGTGTAGAAAATCCCTTAAAAGTAGTTTCTGGTCTTTCTCCTTTTATAAGCAAAGGTATAATTAAAGAAAAAAAAATTCTTAAAGAAATTTACAAGTCAAACAACCCATGTGAAAAGTACATACAAGAAGTATTCTGGAGAGTATACTGGAAGGGATGGCTAGAGCAGAATGAAAATGTATGGGAAGATTATAAAAGGCAATTAAAGATAGAACAAATTAAAATAACTGAAGATAAAAACTATGATTTATATAAAAAAGCCATAAATGGAAATACAGGAATTAAACCTTTTGATTCTTGGATAATTCAGCTAAAATCTACAGGTTACCTTCATAACCATGCAAGAATGTGGTTTGCAAGTATATGGATACATTACTTTTCTTTGCATTGGACTCTAGGAGCAAACTTATTTTATGAAAACCTATTAGATGCTGATATAGCTTCTAACATATTATCTTGGAGATGGGTTGCAGGCATACAAACAAAAGGTAAAAAATATATAGCAAGTGTTGAGAACATTAATAAATATTCCCTTAATAATCTTAAAAAATTTTCTTTGCCTACTATAAAAAATATAGAAATTAATGATAATATTGAACACTCTTCCTCTAGAAATTTTGAGAAGTATACAAATGTAGAATTGAAGAAAAGTTCAGCAATTTTAATATTAGAAAATAATTTGAATCTGGATTTTATAAAAAAATATAAAGATGATATAAAATATTATATTTTTCTAAATTTTAAATCAAATGATATAAGCAATTCATCTTATAAACTTTCTTTTCATAGATGTTGTGAAAAAGATTTTATCGATATTTGTAAGAAAAAAAAAATTAGTATTAGCACTTTTATAATTAATATACAAGAAAAGGAGTTTTTGGAGTTCTTAAAAAAAAATAAAATTAAAAATATTTATTCCGAATATATCAATATAGGTTATGAAAGAGATTATATAAAAAAAATCAAACCAATTTTAAATAAAAATTCAATTTACTTATATGAAATATTAGACTCATTTTATGCGAGTGCTTGGAGATATTGTAATAAGGGTTATTTTAATTTTAAGAGAAATTTTAAAAAAATTACTCTTTAATATTATAATCTGCTTGTATTTTTTTTATTACTGAGTAATTACCTTTTAACCATTCTACACTTAAAAGTTGGGTTACGTCTAATAATTTAAAGGAGTTATGAACTTTTAAATTTATTGAAAAACTATTGACATTACAGGTATAAAAAAATAACTCTACATTTATATTAGAATAATCAAATTTATTTTTGTAGTAGAATTTTATATTTTCTATTTTTAAGTCTAATTCCTCTTTAATCTCTCTAATTAAAGCTATTTCCTTTTTTTCGTTTGATCTTACTTTGCCCCCAGGAAATTCAAATTTTAGGGAAATTTCTGAATTTTTAGAGTATTTCCTTTGAGTAGCTAGTATTTTATTTTCATAAAATATTATTGCTGCGACTACATTAGTATACATAGCTATTAATTTTTATAATCCTGAAAGCTTTTCTTTAATGTCAGTACTTGATGGTTCCTGGTAAAGCTCTATGCCAAAATAGTCGGCACTTGCTAATATATGATCAAATATATCAGACTGTATGTCTTCGTACTCATTCCAATCAGTTGTCTTGGTAAAAGTATATATTTCAATAGGCAATCCGTATTGATTAATAGGCATTTGCCTAACTAATAGAGTCATTTTTTTATTGAGTAAAGGATGAACTTCAAGATATTTTTTAAGATAAATTCTAAAACAACCTATATTTGTTAAAGTTCTTCTATTAACAGTGCCATTCTTTCTTTTAATATTTATTTTTTCAAGTTCTAAGTTTTTATTTTTTAAGTAATCCTCTAATAATGTTAGGTTATTTAATTTTTCAAACAACCTTTCATCCATAAACTTAATAGAAGATAATGTAATATAAATTTTTCTCTTAATTCTTCTGCCTCCACTATCTTTCATCCCTCTCCAATTTTTAAAGGTTAAATCTAAAAACTTTGATGTGGGAAATGTAGTAATTGTATTATCCCATGCTTTTACTTTTACCCTATGAAGGCCAACTTCTAATACTTCACCATCAATATCTAGAGCTTTGAGCTCTATCCAATCCCCTTCTTTTAATAAGTTACCGCTATAAACTTGTATGCTTGCTACTAGACCTAAAATAGTATCTTTAAAGACCAATAATAAAATAGCACCCAAAGCTCCAACACCTGATAAAATACCCCAAGGCGATAGGTTTAAGGCGAAGCAAATTGCTAAAATAGCTGAAACTATGATAACAAGTAGATTTATTAATTGAAAATAACTATTTATTGGGTATTTTACAAAAAAATCATTTTTTTTGTAAGTATTAGAAATAGCTTTTAGAAATTTACCTATTAAAATAGATAAAGACACCACGATCCATATACTAGAAATTTTTTTTAATAGTAAAAATATCTCTTTTAGATTGCTTTCAGAAAAATCTATATTGTTAAAATTTAAAATAATTACTACAGGACTTATAATAAAACTTAATGTATAAAAAAACTTTAATTCCACTAAGTTTTTAAAAAGCTTTTTACTCTTCCTTTCAATTAACTTCTTGAGTATAGGATGAATAATTTTTAAAAAAGCTAAAGGAAGGATAATAGCTAATATAAATATTATTATAAGATACCAATCTAGCTTATTTAAATATTCGAGTAGTTCAATTTTCATAATAAACCATAATTAATTAGTATAGCATCTAGAGCACATGGATAAAAGTATATATGGTGGGCGGTACTGGAATTGAACCAGTGACCCCCACGATGTCAACGTGGTGCTCTCCCGCTGAGCTAACCGCCCTCAATATCAAATTGTAGTATAAAGTATTAATATTGAAAATTAAAACTAATTTTGTTTTACAAACTTTCCTTTTAAGCTCAAAACTTTTACCATTGGTTTAGGTTTATCATTTTCATAATTTATAAGTATATTTAAATTATTTAATATCACTTTAGATTTGTTTGCCTTTAAATAATTGTCTTTTTGCTTTTTATTAGAACAAATTTCATATTTTCCATTATTAATTTTTATTACAGCACAGAAAGATTTTAGGTCTCTATTGGAATTGTTGTTTAACGTAAATTTTAGCATCCACTGACAAGCATCATATACATTACCTAACCTGTTACAAGAAGGTTTATTTCTTTTTAAGACTATTAATTTGCTAATTTTTATATCTTCTATTTCTGCTTTAATCAAATTAAGTGGTAGACAGAATAATATTACAATTAGAAATTTCATATTTTAATTATACTCTTTATTTTTTATTTTTAAATATATTAGTAGCAAATATAAATGAGCTAAGAGTTAAAAATATTAAACTTAAGGAAGATATAAATAATATAAGAGTATAAATAGACCCGAAAAATCTACCATTATGAAGTTCCGTAATTATTCTTAGCATCTGAACACCATCTCCCTGATGAATTTTTAAATATTTTCTTGATATTTTTTTTTTAGCTAAATTTATATTAAACCATGATATATCAACACTTTTATTTATATCCTGGTTTTTTAAAATATTATTTTCTTTTAAAATATAATTAATACTATCAGAACCAAAAATTATTTGATCACTTAGTCTGTCTTTTCCAGCTTTAATTATATTTTTAGAGTTTTTAATGCTATAAGTATTTAATATTTTTAAATTACCAGCTTTTTTTTCAAGCTCATAAATATAAATATTAAAATCTGTTACCACATAAAATAAATCATTTTTATCAATGTAAACTAAACTCAATATGTTTTCTTCTATATTATCTAAAAAATTATTATTTATATAAATACTTTTTTTTATTAATATAATTTCATTTTTATCATTATTTAATTGGTAAACGTCTTCATAACCTTCCATGTTATACTTTTTAAGTATAAATTGATTGCCAACATGAATTTTATCTATATTGAAAGTTTGTGGATAAGTTAATAGTAGACCTGTAATGGTCAGATATAAAATAAAAAAACTAAATGTAAATCCTAAATATTTATGAAGTTTTCTAAGTTTTAACTTAAGTACATGTATTTTCATTTGATAATTTATCTAATAATAAAGCCAACTTAGCCATTCTTTTCATAGAATTAACTGACAACGTAGCACCAGATATATTATCAATTTTTTTTGAAAGTTTATTTTTGGAAGATTGTATATCATCAAAACGTGACAAAAAACTTTGGTATTTTATTTCATAGCCATGTTGTTCTCTATATGTCAGTACACT
>CACHHO010000048.1 GCA_902579545.1 Rhodospirillaceae bacterium
TTTTATACGAGATGTTATCCACCTCAAGAAAGTTTAATGCTGAAGAAATGTATAATGCTAATGTAATTCATGCCTATTTTAAAAGAGAATGTTTTGAAGAAAAAGTAAATGAATTTATTAAAAGCATTTTGTCTGTAGATAAAAATATTAATGAATACTATAAAAAAGCAATGTTATAGTATTGTATTAAATTAAAAAAATATAAAATTTCTTAAATTTTTATTCAATCAATCAAAAAGATAATATATATTAATAAACATATGTATTTATTTAAAAAAAAAGTAGCGTTATTTTTTTCAGTATTGCTTTTAAACTCTATTTTCGCTTATGAAATTAATTCTAATACAATAAAAATTGCAGTTCTTAAATTTGGTTCAGTTAACTGGGAACTTGATGTAATAAGCCACCATAAATTAGACAAGAAAAATAATATAAATATTAAGAAAGTAGTAATGACAAATAAAGATGCTGCTACAATAGCATTTTTATCTAAAACAGTAGATATTTTTATTACTGACTGGATATGGGTTCACAAACAACGATACAAAGAAAACCTTGTTACTTTCACACCTTATTCGAATGCAGCAGGTGCATTAATGGTAAAAGAAGATAGTAATATAAAAAGTTTTACTGACTTAAAAAGTAAAAAGGTTGGAGTAGCTGGAGGGTCTTTAGATAAGTCTTGGCTATTTCTTAGAGCATATGGAATAAAAAAATACGGCTTTGATCCTTTAACTTTTTTTAACACATCTTTTGCTGCTCCTCCTTTAATTAATGGTCTTCTTAGAAATAATGAATTAGATGCTGGATTTAATTATTGGAATTATACAGCAAGATTGAACTCTAAAGGTTTTCATAATTTGATTACAGTAGACACAATTCTCCCTTATATAGGCATTACTGGAGAACTGCCTTTGATAGGTTACGTGTTTAGAGAAGACTTTGAAAAAAAAAATTCAGTAGCTATAGAAAACTTTATAAAATCCTCTAAAGAAGCACGTAACATATTACTTAATTCAGATAAGGAATGGAACAGAATATATAGAAAAACTGGAGCCACTAGTAGTATAATGCTAGAAAAAATTAGAAATTATTTTAGACAAGGAATTCCTAGTAATGATTACTTTACTATGCATCAAAATATGAAGACAGCTTTTAAAATATTAGTTAATATCGCAGGAAAACAACTGGTAGGCGATGCTGAAAGCCTTGCACCTGGAACATTTTGGATAAAAAAAACAGAATAAAAACTTGATGAATAATAATCTTTTAATAAAATTATTTTCTTTGATATGCTTATTTATTGTCTGGGCTATTTTGTCTAATGTATTAAGTATTGAAACATTACCTCCTCCTGGTGAAGTTTTCTTAACTCTTAAAGAAGAATTATTAGAAGGCAATCTACTTTATCATTTGACTATAACTTTATATAGAGTATTTCTTTCTTTTATTGTGGCAATGTTTATTGGAGTAATACTAGGTATAATCATGGGAAATAGTAAAAAATTCAATAATATTTTTGATAGTTGGAATATAATATTTTTGAACATCCCAGCACTTGTGCTAATTATTCTTTCTTACGTATGGTTTGGACTCACAGAGTTAGCAGCAATTGTTGCTGTAAGTTTAAATAAAATACCAAATGTTGTAGTAACTGTAAGAGAAGGAGCTAAAGCTGTAGACAGGAAACTTCTAGAGGTTGCTCAAATATATAAAGTAGGAAGAATAAAAAAGTTTTTTTTATTTTATTTACCTCAACTTTATCCTTATTTAATTGCCTCTGCTAGAGGAGGAATATCACTAATTTGGAAAATAGTACTAGTAGTAGAATTACTTGGCAGAAGTAATGGTATAGGTTTTAAGTTACATGAGTTTTTTCAGTTTTTTGACATAGCATCTATTTTAGCTTATACCTTTGCATTTGTTATCGTTATGATTTTGATAGATAACTTTCTTCTAACACCTTTGGATAATGCTGCCAATAAATGGAGAGAAAATTAGATGGAAGAAATAAATATTAATATTAAAAAAAAAGAATACCATAATAATAAAATTAATCAGTCCCATAAAGCTATTGAAAATTTTAATTTAAAAATACCAAAGGGAGAGTTCTGCTCTATTGTAGGACCCTCAGGATGTGGTAAAACGACTTTATTGAATTTGATCTGTGGTCTTGATAAATCTTTAGAAGGGGAGATAAACTTTGGTAAAAATAAAAACTTGGAAAACATAAATATAGCTTATATGTTTCAAACACCTAGGTTGCTACCTTGGCTTAGTGTAGTTCAGAATGTTGAAGTAGTTTTAAACAAAAAAAAAATTAATTCTAACTCTGAAGAAATTTTATCCTTAATGGGCTTAAAAAAATTCTTAGACTATTATCCCAATAAGCTATCTGGTGGAATGCAAAGAAGAGTAGCACTGGCTCGATCTTTTGCTTCAGAACCAGAGCTATTAATAATGGATGAACCGTTTACTTCTTTAGATGAACCAGTTGCTAATTTGTTAAGAAAAATGCTAGTTGAGATTTGGACAAAACGTCCTACAACTATTATTTTTGTAACTCATGATATAAAAGAGGCCATTTTTTTATCAGATAGAATTGTATTTCTGTCTAAATCACCTGCAAAAGTTTTAAAAGATTTGAAAATTAATAGTCCTAGACCAAGAAACATTGAGAATAAAGATATAGAAAAAATTAAAAATGATATTTTGTTAAAAAATAGTACTATTTTAGAAGGTGAGATTTAATTATGAAAGAAAAATTAAATATCCTAAGAGTATCAAAGATTAAAAAGTACTATAATGACTTTTTAGCATTAGATAACGTTAACCTTAATATTAAAAGCGGTGAATTCGTGGCACTATTAGGCCCAAATGGTGCAGGAAAATCAACACTATTCTCAATTTTATCAGGCATGATTCAAGCTGATGAAGGTGATTGTCTAATAGATGGAAATAATATTATACACAAATCTGTAGATGCACTAAAAAAGTTAGGTATAGTCTTTCAACAACCTACTATTGATATGGAATTGACAGTAATAGAAAACTTATTTTTTCATGCCAGATTACATGGAATTTCTTTAAAAAATTTAAAACATAATATTACCAAAGAATTAGAAACGTATAAGCTAGAAACAAAAATTAATAAAAAGGTTAGAACTTTGTCTGGTGGAGAAAGAAGAAAGATTGAATTAATAAGAGCATTACTTCATAGTCCTAGAGTTTTATTAATGGATGAGCCAACAGTAGGATTAGATCCAAAAAGCAGACAGGACTTATTATCTAAAATATTGAAATTAAAGAATACTAAAGGCCTTTCTGTGCTTTGGACTACCCATCTAGTAGATGAAGCTGAAAAAGCTGATAAAATTATAATATTAAATAAAGGAAAGGTTTTAAAAGAAGGAAATCATAATTCTCTTATTAGAGAAGCATCGACGAATACATTAGGTGAAGCATTTTTAAAATTAACTGAAGGTAAAAAATGAAAAATATCAGAATCAAAACAATTTTTTTAATAATATGCATATTTTTATCATCTCATATTAAAGCTGAGTATTTTTTTGTTAGTAATGAGAACAGTGACACTATTACAGTTTTGAATAGTTCTGATAAAAAAATAGTAAAAACTATAAAGACGGGGGGAAGACCTAGAGACATGAAATTTAGTTTAGATAAGGAACTATTATATGTAGTAGTGAGTGAAGAAAATCATATAGCAGTTATTAGTTTAAAAAAATTAGAGGTAATAGAGTTTTTAGAAACTGGTGATGATCCAGAAATTTTTGATATTTCTCCTGATGGATCAATAATTGCAGTCTCAAATGAAGATGATAATGAATTAACTCTTATTAATTTAGTAAAAAAAGAGAAATTCAAAGTTTTAAAAAATATTGGTGTTGAACCCGAAGGAGTAAATTTTTCACCTAACGGCAAGTATATATATGTAACTTCTGAAGGAACAAATTCTATTATAATTATCAATACTAAAAGTTATGAAGTAGAAAATGAAATATTAGTCGGGAATAGACCTAGAAGAGGAGTTTTTGTAAAAAATGGAAAAGAATATTGGGTTAGCAATGAATTAAATGGAAGTGTAAGTATTATAGATACTAAAACCCAAAAAGTGTCAAAGGAAATTAAATTTTCCATTAAAGGAATTAGAAATCAAAATATAACTCCTGTTGATTTTGCTTATTCAAATAAAAATAAAAAGGTATATGTTACATTAGGGAGTGCAAATCATGTCGCTATAGTAGATGTGGAAACATATAATATTGAAAAATATATACTAGCAGGTTCCAGGGTTTGGGGTGCAGCATTAACAGCTGACGAAAAGGAATTGATTGTGACAAATGGTAACAGTGATGATATCACTATAATTAATTTAAAAAAATTAGTTGCTAGTTCTTCTGTTGCAGTAGGGAAAACACCTCATACTGTAAGAGTTTTAAAATAATTATGAAAATCAAAATATTACAATTATTTTTATTTATTTTACTTTTTATTGGACACCTCAATAGTTCTGATTTTAAAACATACAATATATTATTTATTGATATATCTAACGATAAAAGATATACAGAATGGGGTATTCATCCTGTTGATATAAGATCAAATTTAAAAAAAGAAAAAAGACCTCTTGAAGGTGCAAAACTAGCAATAGAAGATACAAAGAGAATAGAGAGAATTACTAAAACTAAATTTTTCCTAGAACATAAAAGACTTGATAACTATTTAGCTGTTATTACTTACTTACATAATATAAAAAATACCGACTATGATGCTATATTATTGGATATTAAAATTAACGATATAAATAATATGAAAAAAATTTTAGAGAAAAAAGAAAATATACTTTTTTTTAATATATCAGATCCTAATAACAAAATAAGAACAAATATGTGTTTAAAGAATTTTTTTAATACTTTCCCTAGTAACTTAATGTTAACTGACTCTTTAGCTCAATACTTAGTAAAAAAAAAATGGAACAAAACACTATTACTCACGGGACCACTAAAAGAAGACAAAGAATACAGTGATGCTTTTAAAAAATCTGCTAAAAAATTCGGCGTAAAGGTGGTTGGAGAAAATTTTTTTGTTAATAATAATGATCCAAGAGTTAGAGACAAAAATAATTTATCTTATCTAACTAAAGGAAGAAAGTATAAAAGTGTTTTAGTTTCTGATGTAGATGGTGAATTTTCTCTATCTGTACCTAATGCCACTATGGCTCCTTCTATTGTAATTGGGTCTTCTGGATTAAAAGCGCATGCATGGCACTGGTCTTATTTAAGACATGGCGCACCTCAATTAAATGGCCGTTTTGAAAGATTAAATAACAGAAGAATGGAAAGTGCTGATTGGGCTGCGTGGATAGCTATTAAATCTATTTCAGAAAGTATTATGCGAGTTCAAAGTAATGAAAATAACAAAATTTTTGATTATCTAAAAAGCAACAATTTACAAATTGATGGTTCCAAAGGAATTAGCTTAAACTTCAGAAGCTCTACTAATCAATTAAGACAGACTATATTGCTAACGTCCTCCAATAATTGGGTTACAGCAAAAGTTCCTTTGCAAGAGTTTCAAAATAGTGATAATAATTTGGACACTATTGGTATTTCAATTAAAGATACTAAATGCGTAGGAGGAGATTGAGAATTGTTAAATCATTATTTTTCTGCCCTTATGGGACTCACTATTAGAGAGGTTAAAAAATTTTCTAAACAAAAAGGTAGACTATTTTCTGCAATCGTACGACCAGCTTTGTGGCTTTTTGTCTTTGCTGCTGGCGTAGGCTCTTCGAAGGGAATTGATCCGGGTATGCTTAACTTTTATCCAACACAAAATATAAATTATTTTGAGTACATAACACCTGGCTTACTCGGAATGGTTCTATTATTTAGTGGGATGCAATCATCACTATCTATGGTGTATGATAGAGAAATGGGAGTAATGAAAATCTTACTCACTACTCCACTTCCTAGGTGGTACCTATTAATATCAAAGTTATTTTCTGGTACAATGCTTTCAGTTATACAAGCCTACTGTTTTCTAATTATTTGTATACCTATAGTAAATATATTTACACCGTTTATCACATCTTATTTTGGATGGATAATAGCCTTCCCTGCCATAATTCTTTTTTCATTAATGTTAGGTTCTTTAGGATTATTATTGTCAGTATATATAAAGCAATTAGAAAACTTTGCTGGCACGATGAATTTTGTTATTTTTCCTATGTTTTTTATATCGTCTGCCCTTTATCCTTTGTGGAGACTATTTGATAACGGCGCGTTAATTGTTTATTATTTAGCAAATTTAAATCCGTTTACTTATGGTGTAGAAATGATAAGAGCAGCAAGTTTAGGAAAAATTTATTATGAGGGTGTTCTCATAGTTTTTATTTGTACCTTAGTTTTTATCCTACTTGCTATTAGAGGGTACAATCCTCAGAATAGTATTTTTAAAAAAAAAAGAAGTAATTAATGATTAAATCTCAAGATGTAGTTAGTCTTGTAGGGAATACTCCTCTTATAAAACTAAAAAAAGCATCTGAAATTACTGGTTGTAATATTTATGGTAAAGCAGAATTTTTAAATCCAGGACAGTCTATTAAAGACAGAGCAGCACTAAATATGATTTTAAATTCAAGTGGAGAAAGTAAACTAATAGTTGAAGGAACAGGAGGAAATACAGGTATAGGTCTAACTGTTATAGGAAATGCTCTAGGATATAAAAGTAAAATAGTTATGCCTAACAACCAAAGCAAAGAAAAAATAGCTTTACTTAAAAATTTAGGTGCAGAAGTAATATTAACGAAACAGTTACCTTATACAGATCCCAATAATTACATACAATTAGCAAAAAAAATAGCTTTAGAGGAAAAAGCTATATGGACTAATCAGTTTGATAACCTTGCCAACAGAGAAGCGCATATAAAAACAACCTCACAAGAAATCTGGAAACAAACAGATGGAAAAATAGACGCATTTATATGTTCTATAGGTACAGGAGGTACACTTGCAGGAAACTGTATAGGATTAAAGGAAAAAAATAAAAACATTAAAGTCTATTGTGCTGATCCTTATGGATCAGGAATGTATTCATGGATTAGAAAAGGTGTTCCTAAGGCAGCTCTAACTTCTATTACTGAAGGTATAGGACAAAGTAGAATAACAAAAAATCTTGAGGGAGTTTCTTTTGATGGAGCA
>CACHHO010000049.1 GCA_902579545.1 Rhodospirillaceae bacterium
TATTTTATCAACAACTCATTTAATTCAAAGTGAGATATTTACCATGTTATTTTTTACTTTAAGTTTTTACTTTATTGCAAAACATAAGAAGGTAGAAAATAAGTTAATTAATGCCTTTATAATAGGCATCTTTTTGGGCATGGCAATTTTAGCAAGACCTTCAATTATATTTATAATTTTTTTACTGCCCATAATACTTTATTTATTATATTGCAAATCATTTAAAAATATAATTAGGATAGAAAAAAATTTTAATATTTTATTACAAGGTTTTTTTAGCTTATTTATATCATTATTAATACTATTTCCTTGGGCATATTTTGTAAAGTCAATAGAAGGTAATTACACTATAACTTCTGCTGAGAGCAGATACAGATTTGTTTGGGACCAAGCTATTTATGCTTTTGCATTGTCAGAAAATATTAGTTACAAAGAAGCATTATTGAAAACAGAAAGGTCTAAAGTACATCAATTAAATTATATAGAATGTGATAGTATTTTAGATAACTCTGTTGAAAGAGCAAACTGTTTTAATAAACTAACTAAAGATGGATATAAACTATTCTTTTCTAACCCCATTGAGGGCCATATCAAAGCATTTACCAGATCAATAGTTCAATTTTTTATTTCCGGAGGAGGGCAAAATTTTACTAATTTAATGACACCAGTAAATAAAAAAAAATTAAATAACAAAGCTAAAGATTGGAAAAATAAAGCTCATAAAAGAATTATGTTATTTTATGATAATAATAACTTAGCTTTAGTAAATACTATAATTACTGTTACTTATGCTACTATTATGCGTATTATGGCTATATTAGGGTTAATATTTATATTAAAAAGGAAAAAGTATGCCTATGTTTTATTTATATTAGGTGTTTTAATTTATTTTGCGAGTATACATATATATCATGGTTCTTCAAGATATAGGGTGCCAATAGAACCAATATTAGTATATTTATCATTTTATGGTTTTTTATTTCTTAAAAAATTTAAAAAAGCAGGTGAGGTAGTGAATGAAAAAACATAGATTTCAATTTATTTCTATTAATACATTAGATAAAGAAAGTATAAAAATAAAATTTAATAGGAAAGATGTTTTTAAGTATATCATACTAGATAATTTTATTGATAAAAAGTATTCAATAGGCATTGCTAAAGAACATAAAGCTATACCAGATGAGGCTTGGCTAAAGTATAACCATTATAATCAAAAAAAAATGGGACTATCTGATTTACAAGCAATGGGTCCTTTAACGCAAAAACTAATAAGAGAATTATCATCTAAAAGCTTTACTAATTGGTTAAGTTTTATTTCAAACTTTGAAAACTTAATATCAGATCCTACATTAGATGGAGGAGGTTTACACAAAATTTCTAAAGGAGGCTATTTAAATATTCATACAGATTTTCAATCTCATACAAAAAATAAAAACTGGAGAAGAAGAATAAACCTTTTATTGTATTTGTCGCCAGAATATAAAAAGTCATGGAGAGGTGAATTAGAGCTAAGAAGTTATAAAGATAATACTATTGTAGAGTCAATAGTTCCAAAGTTTAACAGATGTGTAATTTTTGTTACAGACAATAAAAGTTTTCATGGACACCCTATTCCATTAAACGCTCCTAATAGTTTAGCCAGAAGATCAATAGCATTATATTATTTTCAAGTTTTAGACAAAGATCTTCCACTCAAGCCAACTAAATATATTCCAATAAATTCAGATAATAAAATGAAAAAAATTCTTATTAAAATAGACGTAATGGCTGTTTATATTTTTTCTTTTATGAAAAGATATTCGAGCATTAGCAATGATTCTTTTGGTAAAATTAGGAAATTTTTTGGCAAATAGTTACTTGTTCTTAATTGCTTCATTTAATAGATAATCTAAACTAGGGCTAGGTTTAACTGACATCCATATTTGATAAGCAAATAGTCCTGGGAAAACTTTATTTAAAAATTGATTTATAAATAATAGAGTTTTACTAAAAAAATTCTCCCCAAATAAGAGTGGCCAGGGTGCCGATATGCCTTTTACCTCATTAACTATAAAACCGCTTTGTTTAAAGAGCTTTTGTAGTGTTTTAAAAGTAAATAATCGAGTATGTGTCAAATCTAATATTCCTTTTTTACCGTAGTTGAATATGCCAAAAAGATGAAGTAGTCTAGTTGCAATAAAAGAGATATTTCCAGTGCTGACAAAAATATTAGTTTCAGGATTTTTTTTTAACATTAAATATATTTCGTCAAGAAACTTTTCAGGGCTGTTTAAATGTTCTATTACATCTAACATCAGTATCGTATCATAACTATTATTATAAAAATCACCTCTCTCCAAGTTCATATTTAAATCAAATTTATAAAACTTTATATTACTTTTGAGATTTATAGGTTTAAACTTATCAACAGCACTAATCTTTTTATTTGACAAGGAAAGTTTTTCTATTAACTCTCCCCCTGCACATCCCATATCAAGTATTTTTTTACTTTTTCTAGATGCCTTAAAAGCTAAAGAGTGCGGGCTTTCCCATTTTAATTTAGAAGTGTAGTGTGAATTATCATCTTCTAGAACATCAAATCTTCTATCATATAATAAATTATATTTTTGCATTTTAGCTATTATAGAAGTTGTAATTACGTTAAAAGCATATTTTATTCCATTAACATGACATATTTCTTCTCCATAGTATGTAGGTATTGCAATTTCTTTTATTTTTCCTTTAAAAAATAAAATCTGTATAATAATCTCAGTATCAAAATGAAAATCGTTAGTATTGAGATAAAATGGTATTTTTTTCAAAAAGTTTACTTCATAAACTCTATATCCTGAATGAAATTCTGATAGTTTAGTATTTAAAAGTTTATTTTGTAAAAAAGTTAATATTTTATTACCAATAAATTTATATATAGGCATGCCTCCTTTTATAGCATCAGTATTCTTAATCATTCTAGATCCAAATACAGCGTTAGCTTTTCCTAAATTTAAAGGGGCAATTAATTTTGTAAGGTATTCGGGAGCATATTGACCATCTCCATGTAAAAGAGCAACGAAATCAAAGTTTTTTTTAATTGCATAATCATATCCTATTTTTTGATTGCCACCATAGCCTTGATTTATAGGATTTTTTAAAATAGTAAATTTAAAGTTATTTTTTATTTTTTTAATATGCTTAACCCCTACCTGATATGTTTGATCGTTTGAGGCATCATCAATAATTAAAATTTCAGTTTTATAATTCTTTTGAAGATCTAAAGGTATTCTACTAATAACATTAGAAATAGTTTTTTCTGCATTATATGCAACAATAAAAATTAAAACTTTCTTATTGATATTTTTCATGACCTGCTTGTAATTATATTTATATCAATGCTAGCTAGATCAACTATATTATTTTTTTTCATATTCTAAATTTCTAAATATGGCCTTTCCCCCAATAAGGAGGATATCTAAATCAGACTTATTAAATGTTTCAATTGCTTGTATTGGTTTTTCTACGATTGCATCACCATGAAGGTTAAAAGAGGTATTTAAAAGTACTGGATGACCAGAAATTTTTTCAAATTCTTTTATAATATTATAGTACTCTTCATTATCTGTTTTTTTTAACATTTGTGGTCTACAAGTTTTATCTGCTGGATGAATAACCGCAGGAAGCTTTTTAGCTAATCCTTCTTGTAAGTCATAAGCCATTGTCATGAAAGGAGAATCTATGTTCTTTTTATTAACTAAATATTTATTACAGTCCTCAAAGCATATTGTAGGAGTAAAAGGCATCCAAAAGTCTCTATATTTTATTTTTTTATTTATTCTCTCAACAGTATCATGCTTTCTTGGGTCTGCTAAGATGGATCTATTACCAAGTGCTCTTTGACCAAACTCCATTCTCCCCTCACAGCGCGCAATTATGTATCCTTCACTTAACCAATTTGCAACATCTCTGTTAGTATAATTTTCTATTATATGGTATTTGCCAGATATTTTTTTTAATTCTATATCAATATCATTTTTACTCATTTCTGAACCCAAATAGATCGTTTTTAATCCTTCAATAGAAGAAGTAGACATCTTCTTATGAATTGACCAAGCTGCACCTATAGCAAGTGAACCATCACCTGATATTGGACCAGCCCATACCGATTTTACATTATTATTTTTAATCAAGACTTGCATTGCCTTTATATTTTGGGCAACACCACCTGAAACTATAACATCATTAATTCTGTATTTACTTATGTTTTCCACAACCCATTTTTCTAGCGTTTCTTCTAAGTAGGTTTGCAGACCCCATGCAATTCCATCAAACCTTTGTCCTTCAAGCATTTTTTTTGAAGAATAGTAAACATCACTAAAAATTTTTTGGTTTATTAATTGTCCATTTTCAACTTTATCAAACTTTCTAAAATGATTTAGACTTTTTTCTCCATGATAAAAAGTGCCGTAAGGAGCTAAACCCATGACTTTATATTCATGTTGATTTGGTTTCATTCCTAGCAATAAAGTTATATATCTATATAGTCTGCCTATCATTGACTCATTAGTTTTATATTTTTCTGAAATTATTTCATTCTCCCCTATAGAAACTGTAGCAGAACTATCATCCCCTCCACCTTCCAAAGTAAATACTAAAGCATTACTTTTAAAATTATTTTGTGAAAAATATCCATAATATTGATGACATTCTTCATGTCTAATAAAAGAAATTTTATTTTCTTCAATACCTAAATGATTAACTAAAGTTTTAATTCTTATTTTATTCATTAAATCATAAGGGTTTACCTCAGGTTGGGATCTTACTTGTTCAGCAAGAACATAATATGGATTTTCTTCAATATTACTAATTCTATTTTTTAAAATATTAAAATCATCTAATGGAGAAAGTGATTGTTTTTCTATTAGTGTTGGTTTCCAATATTTTTCATTTTGATAAAGCCAGTCATCTACTGTAAATAAAGCGCTTGGTTTTAAAATTGAATGAAAAAGCCCACATTTTTGTCCTGCAAATACAAAAATATCTATATCTTCAATATTAATTTTTGAATTATTTAAAACGTATTCTATAGATATTTTAGGATAACCTTGATCTGCTTTTAGACGAGTAAATCTTTCTTCAGCAACCGCAGAAACAAGTTTACCATCTACTAGAAGGCAAGCATGAGCTTCGTGACTATCTGAAATTCCTAATATAATCATTTTTTAGTACTTATTATTTTTCCCTGACCTTCATCATATTTTTCCTTATTATATGGAAGCCCTTGAGAAATTTGTTCAATTTGATCAGAGGGAACACCTCTTTTTAATTGAATAAAATTATTAAAGCCAGTTTCATTTAACCAAAGCTTAATTTGATCTAATGACTTATATTCATAAGGAGCATACAAACAATCCATAAGCCAATAAAGTCTACCTGAGTTTACTCCTAATGACTTTATATAATTTTGAAATAGTTTTTGAGGAATATCTTCGTTGCAAATCCTTAAGGAGTCTTGTAAAAGTTCAAATAAGCCAAAAGAACCATTAACATATAAAAATAATTTACCTTTTTTTTTCAATACTCTGTTAAATTCTTGTAAACATTTTTTATAGTCTATAGTATGATGAATAACGCCATTAGACCATATTATATCAACTTTTGAATCATCTAGGGGAATATTTAGAAGTGAGCTTTCTATATATTCAACTTTTGAACAATACTTTTTCTTCTTTGCTTGTTGCCTTGCGAAATCTAATCCTTTTTTTCCAATATCTACTCCATAAACTTTTTTTGCTCCAAACTTAGCAATAGTTGCAGAAAACTTACCGCTACCGCATCCTGCATCTAGAACAACTTTATTTTTAAAAAAACTTTCAGGATCAATATTATTCTTTTTAAATCTAGTACTAGTAAAATAAAATGTCTCATCAAAATATATATCATCATGCATCTCCACCCATATATTACTAAATAAATCTGAAACATTCTCTTCAAATGTAACTTCATTATTATTTAATTTAGCAACGTCTAATACAACATTGTTTTCTTTTGCATTTTTTATAAGAAGAGAGTGCCTATTAAATACGTTAGCAAAATCCTCACTAGGGTCTTTATTTTTTTTGAAAGCTTCTAAATGCCATAAAAAAAGATTAAGAGCGCTAAACATTCTTATTGGCCAAAAAACAGCGCTATTATTATTTCTGCAAATAGAAAGGTAATTTTCTACTGCTTTAATTACTTCAGTTTTATACCTGTTTTTTAATCTATAAATCGCTGGTATTTTTTTCGTTTGTATCATTTAATTTTTTAATATTTTTATAACTGTAAACATTAATAACATAATAAGTAACTGTCAAATAACTTAGTTGATATTTTTTTAGTCAGAACAGTACTATTTTTAAAAAGTAGTTTATTTTAAATGCAAATGATGTAGTAA
>CACHHO010000050.1 GCA_902579545.1 Rhodospirillaceae bacterium
TAATTATGCCAATGATTTAGTTATCCATCCATAAGTCTTCTAGTTATATCTACACTAGTTTGTAGAATCCTTGCATTACCATTAAAAGCTTGCTGAGTATTGATCAATGAAACCATCTCATTTGTAATATCTGTGTTAGAACTTTCAAGAGCTCCTGATATTATTTGGCCAAAATTTCCTTCTAAAGCAGAACCAAGTAATTGTAGCCCACTTTTTTGAGTTGCTTGAAATGCATTTGCTCCAACAGACTTAAGTTCTGTATCATTATTAAATTTTGCTAAAGCAATTTGTCCCCTTTTTACGATATTATTCAGTCCATAAGTAGTTTCTATATTACCATACGCATCTATATTAATTCCTGTTAAGGTAACATTACGCCCTTCATTATTAGTAATAGATAAAGGAATATTTATAGGTTCAGCTGAAGTTTTGATTAAGCCTTCTATCTCATCTCTTTTATATCCTGCAACATTAAATCCATCAGTAGTAATTAAGTTGCCTTGAGCATCAAGACTGAAAGATCCATCTCTTGTAAATCTTGGATCAGAACCTATTTTTGGAGATAGAATAAAAAAGCCTGTTCCAGAGATATTTAAATCTAGTGCTCCATCTGTCATTATAGGTGAGCCTTGTTGCATAATTTTTTGACTACCCTGAAATAAAGCGCCTAATCCTGTCTTATTATTAGGACTGTCAGATATAGCTTTTGAGTAAAAGTCTACAAACTCTGTTCTACTTCTTTTAAAACCATTAGTGCCAGCATTAGCTATATTATTAGAAATTACACCTAAATCTTTTGAGATTGCATCTAATCCATTCCTTGTTATAGTAAACATTATCACTCCTTTGCTAAAATTGTTGCAAAAGTGATACCATTTATTATTTTATAATAATATTAAGGTAATAATTAATTATGAGTAAAAAAGAAGAGAAAAAAGACCTAGTTCCAGTCAAAAAGAATACGTTGCCTGTTCCTGTCAAAAAAGGTCAACTTAAAACTCCATTTTCTCTTGTAGATGAAGCTATCTATTTAAATAATAGAAAAGATGTACAGTCAATACTTCCAGATGTGTTAGGCAGAGTCTTAGCTAGAATTTGGATTGATGCTGAATTTAGAGACGCATTTAAAACTGAGCCACAAAAAACTCTAGAATACCATGGTATATTTATGCCAGAGGGTATGTCATTAGAGTTTCAAAAACCTAATTCAGATAGACCAAGAATAGTTGTTTATGAAAAAAAACCTAATATAAAATTTAAGTTAAGGGTTTTACACTTACAGTTAGTCATGATAGCAGGTAGGTAATGAAATATCTGGTAATTTTGTTTTTAATACTGGTGTCAAAAAATATTCTTTCAGAAATACCCGATATAGAAAATAGAGATAAAGAAAAAATAAAAAACGGTATTGTCACTACTTTTATAAGAAGTATGGATAAGTGGGATATTCCTTTTAATGATTTATTAGAGAATAGATCTGGTTCAGCGTGTATTAATTGGGAAGAATTAAGTAAAGATTTTTTAGAAAATGGTATATTTGATGCTCTTGGTTATAGCCAAAATATTCCTAATAAAAAAGCATCACAAATTGCCTCTATTAGTGGGTGTAAAAAAATGAAGGAATACTATAAGTTAGAAGATACTTGTAGTTGTGAAGTAATAATTACTAATAATAATTTAGAAATAAAACTTCCTATAAAAAAGTTTAACCCTGAGGCTGAATTTCAAAATGCAGTAAATTTATATAAACAAAAAGATTACAAAGGATCATATAAAAAATTTTTGAAATTGTCAGAAATGGGGGATGGTAAATCACAATATAATTTAGCTGTAATAATATATAAAGGAGAAGGATTTACACAAAATTTTAAAAAATCTTATTATTGGTCTCTTATTTCTAAACTAAATGGACAAAAGGCTTCAGAAAAATTAATTAATAAAAGTAAAAAAAAGCTTAGTAAGGATGAAATAAGTGAGATAAATGATCAGATAAAAGAGGACCTAGAAAAAATGGTAGAAAAAGGAGAAACCCAAGCGTTAATACCATTGGCTAAGTGGCATTTAACGGTACCAAAAGATCCTGACTATGATAATTCATATAAGTGGTTGTCTGTAGCATCTGCATTAGATATACCTAATACTAAAAAGGCTAGAAATAGAATTTTTAATAGGGTAAATAAAAAATCGCTTTCAGAATTACAAGAAGAATCAAACTCTATATACAATAATATTATCAAATTACAAAAATCTAACATAATGGAGGAGTAAATGAAGTTTAGTGTGAAATGGATCATTAATGGAAATATAAATATTGAGTCCTCATCAAAAGAAGAAGCAGAAAAACAAATAAAACAAAAATTAGAAAATATTATTAATAATAATAAACCTGACTTTGAAGAAGTTGGAGCTGCTGCTATTCAAGGCAGCGCTAACTTAATAAAGTGAATATGAAAAGTTTTAGCATTAGAAAAAGAATTTGGGAAATTCTAGAAACTAATAATCCTAATGATAAATTTAGTTACTATACTGATATATTACTTATATCTTTAATAATCTTAAATATAATTGCAGTTTTACTAGAAACTGTCGATAGCATTTATAATAAATATGCATTAGAGTTTTTAATATTTGAACGCATTTCCACTGCTATATTTTTGATAGAATACATTTTAAGAATTTGGGTTTGTGTAGAAGCAAAAGCAAAAAAAAATAATTTGATTGCTAGGCTCAAATATGCTTCTACATGGCCAGCAATTATAGACTTGCTTGCAGTATTATCAGGCCTATTGCCTATGTTCTTTGACGTAGATCTTAGAATTTTAAGAGCCCTAAGAATGCTTAGATTACTAAAATTTAGTAGATATTTTAAGGTCATGAATTTATTATTAGGCGTCCTTAAGGAAGAAAAACAATCTTTTCTTGCAGCAATGTTTCTTCTTACTATTGCAATGTTAATTGCTTCTACGGGCATCTACATTTTTGAAAAAGATGCGCAACCAGAAAAATTTGGATCAATACCAGAGGCCATGTGGTGGGCAATTGCTACTCTTACCACTATAGGTTATGGAGATGTAACTCCAATTACTTCGATGGGAAAATTCTTTGGAGCAATTATAGCTATAATTGGAATAGGAGTTGTTGCGTTACCTTCAGGTATATTAGCATCAGGCTTTACTGACCAACTAAAAAGACGTCAAAGTAAATATGAAAATGAATTAAACAAGGCATTACAAGATGGCATTATCACTTCATCTGAAAGAAATAAGCTAACTAAAATAGCTGAGGATATGAATTTATCTGAGGATCAAATAAAGACTATGGAAAAAAAGTTAAAAGAAATTAATTAAGTTGATTTTCCTTTAATATTTATATTTTGAATGATGCCGAATGAAATTAGTATTGCTAGCATTGAACTTCCTCCATAGGAAATTATAGGTAAAGGTACTCCAACTACTGGTACCAAACCTATAACCATTGAAATATTAATTAAAAAATATAGAAAAAAATTCATAGTAAGACCAAATACTATTAGTTTATCATAAATATTTTTTGCCTTAAAACATGACAATACTCCATAAGATAATAAATATAGATATAAAAAAATTATTATTAAAGAGCCAATAAAACCAAATTCCTCAGAAAAAATAGAAAAAACAAAATCTGTGTGTATTTCTGGTATAAACTCTAATTGGCTTTGACTACCTTTCATATAACCTTGTCCAAAAAATCCACCTGACCCTATAGCTATTTTAGATTGTGCTATATGATAACCACTTCCTAAAGGATCATTTTCAGGGTTTAAAAAAGTCAATATTCTCTGTTTCTGATAAAAGTGTAAAAAATTCCATACTAATGGAATAAAGGCTAAAAATAAAACTCCTCCTAATAAAATTAACCATATACTTAATCCGGAAAGAATAATAATACTCAAACCATTAATCAATAATAGGATGCTTGTACCTAAGTCAGGTTGATTAACAATTAGTAGAAAAGGTAAGAAAATAGCAAATAAAGGCAAAATTAATTTTAAAATAGAACTATTTTCAATGTGCTCTAAATCTTGATAATATCTAGCTAAAGCAAAGATCAAAAATATTTTAGTGAATTCTGAAGGTTGAATTGAGAATAAGCCTAGATTAATCCATCTTTTAGATCCTGCACTCTCAACACCAAAAAATATGAGAGCTATGAGGGCAACAATACTTAAAGCATAAAGTAGATAACTATAATTTTTATAAGTTTCATAATTTATAAAACATAAAATAAAAAATATTGATAAAGAAAATAAAAATTTAAAAATATGTTTTTGTACTAGTAAGTAAAAGTTTCCTCCAGATGCAGAATATAAAACCATACATCCAATTCCAAAAAGTATAAAAAGAACAGCTACTATACTCCAATTAATATTTTTAAAAATTATAAAAAAGCTTTGTTTTTTATTATAGTTAAAATTAGTCTTCATTAGTATATACTGATAGCTTTTTACATAAATCTCTAGCAATTGGTGCAGCAGACTTTGAACCGCTACCACCATGTTCTACTACAACACTAAATGCATATTTTGGGTTGATATGGGGATAGTAACCTGCAAAAAGTGCATGATCTCTCTGTTCTCTAGGAAGTTCCTCATTTTTTTTAATTCCTTCTTCTCTTTCAGCCATACTAATACGTCTAACTTGTGATGTAGCTGTTTTACCTGACATTTTGAAATTAGAATTAATTAACCTTGAAGCGAATGCCGTACCACTATCATTATTTACTGTGTTGTACATACTTTTTTTAATGATATCAAATATTTTATTATTTAAAGATACAGCCTTAGTGAATGGTTTTTGTTTTAAATCTTGCTTTATTATAGTAGGCACAACATTATTTCCATCAGTGGCTATTCTTGCTACCATTACCGCTAATTGCAAAGGTGTTGATAATACATAACCTTGCCCAATAGAGGCTACTATTGTATCGCTTCTGGTCCAAGCTAAATTAAATTTATTTTTTTTCCAATCCCTGTCTGGAACTGTACCGGAAGAAGTAGGAAAAAATTCATTTAAAAAGTTTTTTCCTAATCCAAAGCTGTAAGCCATACTAGCTATTTTTTTTATTCCAATATTAAGTGAAAGATCATAAAAATAACAATCACAAGACATTGAAATAGCTTCTTCACAATTTACATATCCATGTCCACCTTCTTTCCAGCAATGGAATATTTGATTTCCAAACTTGTACCCTCCGTTACAAAAAAACTTTTTTTTAGGATTAAAGTCTTCTTCATTTAAGGCTACTATACTGACAATTAGTTTAAATATAGAACCAGGCGGATATGTGCCTAAGCATGCTCGGTCAAACATTGGATTAAATTTATTACTAGATATTTCATTCCACTTTTCTTTTGACATTTGCTTTATAAAATCATTTGAATTAAAGGAAGGTTTAGATACTAACGATAGTAGTTCACCATTATTTACGTTTAATGTAACAATAGAACCAGTATTATCTCCTAATCTATTATAACAAAATTCTTGTAAATTACTTGATATAGACAACTTTATATCCTCTCCTGCTATTCCATTAACTCTAGATATTTCCTTTACAACTCTGCCGTGCGCATTAACTTCTTCTTTTTTAAGCCCAAATTTACCTTGCAATCTCTTATCAAATGATTTTTCTATTCCTACTTTTCCTATCACTGTACCAGGAACTTTTGCAAGCTTAGGATAGTTTTCTTTATCAGGTTTCTTTACATATCCTACTATGTGAGACGTTGGTAAAGATGGATAATACCTTACAAAAATCATCTCTATAAAAACACCTTTTAATTCGGTTATATTTGAAGAAATCTTTGCAACTTCATTCCAAGCTAAATTAA
>CACHHO010000051.1 GCA_902579545.1 Rhodospirillaceae bacterium
ATAATGACTTAGAAAAGACTTTTGTTCTAACAAAAAATCTTTGTGAAGCTGTATGGGTAAAAGATTTAAATGTATCAGATGAAAGTACTATAAATAAGATTTGCGAGCAACTAGACCTCCATGAAAACACAAAAACTTTATATAATAAAAATGAAGAAGTTTTTGAAATATTAAAAAATAATACTATAGATGCGAAAAATAATAATGTATTCGGTGTTCCTACTTTTTTATATAGAAATAATTTATTTTTTGGCCAAGACAGAATTTTTATGCTAGAGCAGTCTATCAAAGCCAACTCATGAAGCCTTTTGTTTTAATTATTATTTTTTTTACTTTTGCAAAAGCTATTTATGCTAAAAATATTATTTTTGAAACATCAGGAATTGCAAAAGTTGGAGAAGATTGTTTTATAAGTATTTTTATTAAAGATGAAACAGACTTAATTATAAAAGAATTACATCTAGATATTTTTTCAACAGATATCAATGAAAAGTTGTTAGGCAGATCAAATATAACATTTAAGAAATTAAATAAAAACCAACCTTTTGTTACTAATGTACCAATTATTTTTGAAAATAAAGAGGAATGTAAGGCTATTAAAAATATCAAGATACATGTCAAGAACTGCATTGAAGTCCAACAAGGTAAAAACCAATGTGAAAACTTAGTAAAAATTAAAAAAAATTTAAAAGCTAACCATTTGATTAAAACAAATATTATAAATAACTCTTCTTTTTTTAATTCTGATAGTGAAAAACTTTATTTCCAAGAGTTTGGCGTATATTTAAAAAAAATAAATTCAAATTATGCTCAGCGCTATAAGATTAAAAATTATACTAGTGGCTTAATAGTAGTAGAGGTAAATAATTCTAATACTTTCCTTGAAGGAGACTTAATTACAGAGGCAGAGATGACAGAAGTTTATAATATTTCTCAACTAAGGAAGCAATTAGAAGAAATTTTTAATAATAAAAAAAAACACATCTTAATTAGCTTCATTAGAAATAATAATGAAAAAATAGTTGCGGTGAAACTAAATTAGGTTAAATGTAAAATAATGGCTAAAGAAACAAAACATACTTACAAACTTCTAAATAATATTGAAACACCTAAGGATATTAAAAAATTAACTACTCTTGAATTAGAAGTTTTATGTAAAGAGGTACGCTCATTTATGATAGAAAATGTATCTAAAACGGGAGGTCACCTTGGTGCTGGCTTAGGAGTTGTTGAACTTACAATAGGATTGCATTATATTTTTAATACTCCAAAAGATCAAATAATTTGGGATGTAGGACATCAAACTTATCCTCATAAAATTTTAACTAAAAGAAAAAGTAAAATGCATACTTTAAGGCAGGGAAGAGGTTTATCTGGTTTCACAAAAAGAACAGAAAGTATATATGATCCTTTTGGTGCTGCTCATGCCTCTACTTCTATTTCAGCAGCGCTTGGAATTCTAATCGGATCAAATTTGAGAAAAAAAGAAAAAAAAGTTGTTGCAGTTATTGGAGATGGAGCCATGACAGCAGGCATGGCATATGAAGCTCTAAATAATGCTGGTGCAATTAAACATCCTTTGATTGTCATACTTAATGATAATGATATGTCTATTGCTCCTCCAGTTGGTGCAATGAGTACATACTTATCTAAATTAATCTCTTCAGGACAGTACAGAGGTTTCAGAAATGTAGCAAGTCAGCTAGTAAAAAAATTTCCAAAAAAAATAGCAGTTACAGCAAAAAAAGCAGAAGAGTATGCAAGAGGACTATTTACTGGAGGTACACTTTTTGAGGAACTTGGTTTTTTTTATATTGGACCTATAGATGGGCATAATCTTAAGCACTTAATTCCAATTTTAAAAAATGCAAGAGATCATTCTAAGAAAGGACCTGTTCTAATTCATGTTATTACAAAAAAGGGAAAAGGCTATGTGCCTGCCGAGAAATCAGAGGATAAGTTTCATGGGGTTGGAAAGTTTAATGTTACAACTGGACAACAAAACAAATCTAGTTCAAATAAATCTTATACTAATATATTTTCTGAAAACTTAATAGATATTGCAAAAAAAGATAAAAAAATTTGTGCAATTACTGCAGCTATGCCATCAGGTACAGGACTAGATTCATTTATGAAAAAATATCCTTCAAGAACATTTGATGTAGGTATTGCAGAACAACATGCCGTTACTTTTGCAGCAGGTCTTGCCTGCGAAGGAATGAAACCATTCGCGGTAATATACTCTACTTTTTTACAAAGAGCCTATGATCAGATTGTACATGATGTAGCTATTCAAAAACTACCTGTAAGGTTTGCAATAGATAGAGCAGGTTTAGTTGGGGCTGATGGGCCAACTCATGCAGGATCTTTTGATATATCTTTTTTATCAAATCTACCTCATTTCATAACTATGGCAGCCTCTGACGACTTAGAGTTAGCAAGAATGGTTTATACTTGTGCGGACATAGATCATGCTCCTTCTGCATTCAGATATCCTAGAGGGCCAGGGCAAGGTATAAATATAAAAAATCCTGTTAAAAAACTTACCATAGGTAAAGGAAAATTGATTAAAACAGGTAATGACATCGCATTTCTATCCTATGGGGCTAGACTGGAGGAAGTGAAATTGGCTTCTAAAATATTAGAGGAATATAAAATTTCTTCTACTATTGCTGATGCTAGATTTTGTAAACCTTTAGATAAAAAATTAATATTGGATTTATGTAAAAATCATAAATTATTAGTAACTATAGAGGAAGGTGCTTTAGGAGGATTTGGAAGTCATGTAACAAATTTTTTGCTTAACCATAATTTTAACCTTTACAACAAAACTCTAATAGATTGTATATATTTTCCTGACAGGTTTATTGAACACGATACGCCATTTAATATGTATAAAGCAGCAAAAATGAATAGTACTGATATAGTAAATAGAGTTTTATTAAAATTAAATTTAAGAAAAAGTTAATAAAGGTTTAAATTTGATATTTTCGGTGACACCGTCCATTGTTTTCACATCAACTTCTTCAAATAAATCATGAAGAAATTTTATGACTTCTGAAATAAGAATTTCTGGAGAAGATGCGCCAGCAGTAATTCCTATTCTGGTAATATTTTTTAACCATTTTTCATTAATTTCCTCAAAGCTTCCGATCCTGTATGCTTTAGTATTTGATTTTCTTACTATCTCTACTAATCTTTTAGTATTAGATGAATTTTCTGCTCCTATTACTAATACTAAATCAGATTTATCAGCAAGATCTCTTGCAGCAGCTTGTCTGTTTTGTGTAGCATAGCATATATCATCTAAATCTGGTCCTACTATACTTGGAAACTTTCTTTTTAAAATATTAATTATATTTTTTGTATCATCTAAGGATAAAGTTGTTTGTGTTACATATGCAATTTTAATATCATTATCCAGTTCCAAAGATTCTGCTTCTTTCTCACTTTGTATTATGACTAAATCTTCTTGAATTTGACCTTGTATTCCAATAACTTCAGGATGTCCCTTATGTCCTATTAATATAATTTTATGATCTTTTTTAAAATAATTTTCAGTTTGCTTATGAACTTTACTAACTAAAGGACAAGTAGCATCTATTGTTATGTGTTGAAATTTTTTTGCTTGAGATTTTATTTTTTTTGCCACACCGTGTGCACTAAATATTACTCTTGAACCCTCTGGTATTTCATGTAATTCTTCTACAAAAATTGCTCCTTTTTTTATAAGATCTGCCACTACTCTTTTATTGTGAACTATTTCATGCCTTACGTAGATAGGAGGGCCATATTTTTCAATTGCTAGCTCAACAATTTCTATTGCTCTTTTAACACCCGCACAAAAACCTCGAGGTGAAGCTAATAATATTTTAATTTTTTTTTTCATTTTCTACTAGGTATGAAGGAGTTATAAAAGCATCTAATATACCAGTCTTTTCATCTATTTCTTTCCAACTAACTAAATCAAAATGTATGATAGCTAATCCTCCTGTAGGATATGGGTTATTTAAAGCATATGATAAATCTGCTCTATAATTTATAATTAAGTATTTTAGACTTTCAGAAATACTTGGTTCATGGCCAATTAAAGCTATATCTGTAAAAGTATCATTTAAAGATTTTAACTCGCTTATAACTTCTGCGGTATTACAAAGATATAAGCTTTTTTTCTCTCTTATTTTTTCTTTGTGATTTAAAAATACATTTTTTGCAGTTTGTACTGTTCGATAAGCGCTTGAAACAATAATACAATCTAATGATATACGATTATCATCAAACCATTTATTTAAAATATGAGAGTCTTTCATACCAACTTCATTTAAACCTTTTTCATAGTCACTGGTTTCATCTTGAAACTGATGTGCTTCACAATGTCTTAATAAAAAAACTCTCTTCAACTAACGCTCCATAGCAATAATTGCATTTTCTAAGTCTTCTATAAGGTCTTCTACATTTTCTATTCCAACTGAAATTCTTATAAAATTATCTAAAATACCTAATTTTTTTCTTACTGAAATATCAACAGAACCATGCGTCATAATTGCTGGATGTTCAATTAAACTTTCTACTCCTCCTAATGACTCAGCTAGTGCAAAAATTTGACAATTTTCCAGGAATTTCTTTGTTTTATCTAAATTAGCCTTTAAATAAAAAGAAACTATGCCCCCGTAGCCATCCATTTGAGATTTAGCAAGTTGAAATTGTGGAAAGCTTTCTAAACCAGGATATATAACTTTTTCTATATGAGAGTTTTTTTCTAAAAATCTTGCTATTTCCATTGCATTTTTATTATGTTTATCTATTCTCAAAGGCAATGTTTTTAAACCTCTTAAAGCCAAAAATGCGTCAAACGGACCTTGAATAGCACCTATAGAATTTTGAAGAAAACCTATTTCTTCAGCAATATTCTTTTTATCTGTTACAATTACACCCCCTATCATATCCGAATGTCCATTTAAATATTTAGTTGCAGAATGCATTACAATATCTACTCCATATTCTATAGGTCTTTGATTAATTGGACTCGCAAAGGTATTATCAACAACTGTAATAATATCTTCTTTGATTTCTGCCAATTTATTAAGATCTACCAATGTAAGCATTGGATTTGTTGGGGATTCAACCCATATCATTTTGGTTTTAGATGATAGGTATTGTTCTATTTCATTGAAATTTTTGTAGCTAATGAATTTAAAGGTTAGTCCACTTTTCATCATTTTGACTTTTTCAAATAATCTTCTAGTCCCTCCATATAAATCATCAATTGCTAATACTTCATCACCAACCTTAAGAAGCGAAAGTATAGCATCTGCTGCTGACATTCCTGATGCAAAGGCAAAGCCGAATTCTGCACTTTCCAAGTCCGCTATACATTTTTCATATGCTGTTCTGGTTGGGTTTTGAGTTCTAGAATATTCATAACCTTGGTGCACTCCCGGGCTTTTTTGTACATATGTAGAAGAAGCATAAATTGGAACCATGATAGCTCCAGTAGACTTTTCTGGACTTTGTCC
>CACHHO010000052.1 GCA_902579545.1 Rhodospirillaceae bacterium
TATTCAATACTAATATCAATTTTTGTTGTTATGTTAGTTCTTACGAATATAGTTGGCACAAAGATTTTTGTATTATTTGCTAATACATTTCCTGAAGGCTTTTTTGGTTCACCTATTGCTTTAACTGCAGGTATAATTACTTATCCAATAACTTTCTTAGTAACAGATGTTACCAGTGAAATATTTGGTAAGAAGAAAGCTAACTTTATGGTAATTATGGGTTTTTTTTGTAGCCTTATATCACTAATCATTATTAGCATTGTATTAGAGTTAACTCCTTCTGAGATATGGCTTTCAGGAAGTCCTTATTCAAACTTAAAAGATATGGAAATGGCATTTAAAACAGTATTTACACTTCCTGGAATATTAATATTTGCTTCAATGACTGCTTATTTAGTAGCACAATTAATAGATATTAGAATTTTTCATTTTGTTAAAAAAATAACTAATTCAAAATATTTATGGTTAAGAAATAATATATCTACTATGTTCTCGCAACTTATAGATACAGTTATAGTCAATACTATTTTTTTAGGATTTGGTATGGGTTTAGATTTTAATACTGTAATTAAAATTATTATTGCCAACTATTTAATAAAACTAATTTTTGCTTTAATAGATACACCATTAGTTTATATTGTAGTAAACATAATTAGAAATAAATACTCAATAAATAATTAAGAAAAAATTAAAAATTCTTTTTTTATTTCCTCTATAGTCATTACTTCATTAACAGGTTTATCCCATCTAATTCTATGAATTCTGGGAAACCTTAGAGATAATCCTGACTTATGTCTGTTGCTTTTCTGTATAGCATCAAAGGCTAGTTCTAAAACCAGTTCTTTTTTAACTTCTCTTACAGGACCATATTTTGCAATAGTATTTTTTCTAATAAACTTATCTAATTCTTGTAATTCTTTATCTGTATAACCTGAATAAGCTTTTGCTATAGGAATTACGGAATTTTTTGACCATATACCTAATGTATAATCAGAAAAAAAAGAGCTTCTCTTTCCATGTCCTCTCTGTGCATACATTAATATTGCATCTAAATATTTAGGGTTTTTTTTCCATTTATACCAAGTACCCTTTTTTCTTAATCCATTATAAGTAGACGATTTATGTTTAATCATAATTCCTTCAATAAATGGATATTTTTTATAGCTTTTCTCTAGTTCATCTTCTGACTTATAATAAATTAGTTTAGATATTTCTAAATTATATTTATTTTTTTCAGTAAACCATTTTTCTAAAATTTTTCTTCTACTAGACAATTTATTAGCCCTTATATCCTTACCATCTATGAATAATATATCATAAACTTTTACAAAAGCAGGAAGTTCTTCTAAAAGTATTTTAGTAGGTTTTTTTTTATTAATTCTTTTTTGCAATTGTCCAAAACCTAAAACATTAAAGTTTTTTCCTACTAATAACTCACCATCTAAAACTAGTAAATTTTCACTCACAACCTTTATTTCTGGAAAAGAGTTAGTTATATCTTCTCCATTCCGAGAGAAAATTTTTGTATCTGAGTTTACATTTACTAACTGAACTCTAATTCCATCCCATTTATACTCAAAAAAATAATCATTATTAGCTAAAATATTTTTAGTTAATTTTTTTTCTATCGTTGTAGATAAAGTGAAGGAATAAAAAGTATTACTAATGTCAATTTTTGGATAATCTGCCTTACCATCTAACCACATAAATAGATCCTGATATGGAGGTTTTAGCCCATTCCATATATTTTCTATTTCAGCAATATCTACATTTCCAAATTTTGCTATACTTTTTTTCACTAACTTAGTGGAAACTCCTACTCTTAAACCTCCTGATATTAACTTTATAAATGCCCATCTTTCATTTGCATCTAAGCATGATAGGTAATTTATAATTTTTCTTTCTATATTTTTACCATTATTTAGATCAAGTATAATTTCATAAATATTAGTAAAATTTTTTTTATTTTTGTATTTTTTTTTATTCCATATCAAAGCTATTGTTTCTGCTAAATCGCCAACATAATCATACGACATGCTAAATAAAAACGGGTCAATATTATCTTTAATAATATTAATAATTAGTTTTTTTTTAATATATTTAAACTTTAATTGGTTAGTTAGTAAAGCTATACAATAACCTTTTTCTCTTATATTTACACTGTTTAAATATCTTACAATTAAATCAATTTTTTTATTAGTTGAAGAATTATAAATAAGACTTTCTAATAATATTGCTATTTTTTTCAATTAACTTCTCTTCCAACTAAAGATAATGCAGAAGCTTTGATTCCATTCTTTTCACACCAATATTTTAAACAATCTTCTTGTCCGTGAGTAATAAATACATTTTCGGCATTTGTTTGTAATATAGTTTTCGTTAATTCATTCCAGTCTGCATGATCAGATACTATAATAGGTAGCTCAATTAATTTTTGTTTTGCTCTTTGCTTTACTATCATCCATCCTGAGGCAAAACCTCTAATAGGATTATTAAACTTTCTTGACCATGTATCCATTATTGCAGATGGAGGAGCAATTATTATTTTACCTTTAATTTTTTTAACATTTTCAATATTTACTTGTTCTAAAGTACCTAAATTAATATTTTTTTCTTTATAATAATTGCTTATTTTTTTTATTGAACCGTGGATATAAATACTTTCATCATATCCATTCTTTCTTAATAAACTTATAATTCTTTGAGCTTTACCAAGAGAATAAGCTCCAATTAAGTGATTGTAGTCTATATTATTTTTCAAAGAGTTAAGTATTTTTTGTACCTCATTTAATGCATTTGGGTGTTTAAAAATTGGCAATCCAAATGTAGCTTCAGTAACTAATATATTAGTCTTAATTAAATCAAAGCTTTGACAGGTTGGATCAAAAACTGTTTTATAATCACCTGTCACTAATGTCTTTAAACCATTTTTTTCTATTAAAACTTGTGCGCTACCTAAAATATGTCCAGCTGGATAAAAAGTAATATATATTCCATCCATATAAATTCTTTCACCAAACTTCATTATTTGAAAGTTTTTAGCACAATCATTTCCATATCTTAATTTCATAATGTTTATGGTATCCTCACTTGCTAATACATTTTTGTGATTTGGCCTAGCATGATCTGCATGAGCATGAGTAATAATTGCCTTGTCTACTGGGTAAGGAGGGTCTATATAAGCATTAATTAAAGAAATATATAATTTATGGTTCAATACGTTCATACTAATCTAAATAACATAAAAAATAACAAAATCCAGTCACATAAGTTTACAGCATGGCTGTATAATAAAGGATGGTCTTATTATAATTATCAATTAAAAACTTTTTCAGAAATTGAAGAAGGTAACGATGTCCTAGTTACCTCTCCAACTGGTTCAGGAAAGACTATTGCTGGATTTTTGCCAAGTATTATAAACTCTAATTGCTTTCAAAAAGATGTTCTTTATACATTATACATATCACCCCTAAAATCATTAAGTTATGATATAGAACGGAATTTATTAAAGCCTATTTTAGATTTAAATCTAAATATTAGTATTTCAGTGAGAACAGGGGATACCAGCAGTTATAAAAAAAGTATACAACTAAAAAAACCCCCAAATATATTAATTACCACCCCTGAGTCTTTTGCTTTATTAATGTCCTATAAAGGTGCCTGCAAATTTTTTAAGAGTTTAAAGTACGTTGTAATAGATGAATTACATAATCTTATACATACAAAAAGAGGTGACTTATTAACATTAAATCTTGCGAGACTCGATGATTTTTGTCCTAAAGTTTTAAAAATAGGTCTTTCGGCAACAATTAATGACTTAAATACAGGTTTAAATTATATTACAAATAGAAAAGAATCCAGAATAGTAAAAAATAAAGAAAAAAAAAAACTATTAGTCTCTATTTTAAATACTAAAAAAGAGATTCCTTGGTCAGGATACATGCCTACTTATGCTATAAAAGATATATATAAAAAAATTTTATTTAATAAATCTACTATAATATTCGTAAATACTAGAGCACAAGCAGAGTATGTTTTTCAAAACTTATGGAAAATAAATAATAAAAAAATAAGTATTGCCGTTCATCATGGAAGTCTTGAAAAAAAATTAAGACAAAAAGTTGAAAAAAAAATGTACGCAGGCTTAATTAACTGTGTAGTTGCAACCAGTTCTTTAGAGCTTGGTATTGATTGGGGAAATATTGACTTAGTAATACAAATTGGAGCCCCAAAAGGCATTGCGAGAATTATACAAAGAATTGGAAGGTGTAATCACAAGATTGATACGCCGTCAAATGCTATATTGATACCAACTAACAAGTTTGAATATTTGGAATGTGAAGCAGCAAAAAAAGCAATTATTGATTATGAGATTGAAGATAAAAAAATAAAAGAAGGCAGTTTAGATGTCTTAGCACAACATTTAGTAGGAGTTGCCTGCAGTAATCCGTTTAAAGAAAATATTTTATACAATAATATAATTAAAGCATTTCCATATAAAAAATTAAAACTAAAAACTTTTATTGAAATACTAACTTTTGTCAAAAATGGAGGATATAGTCTTAAAAACTATAATGAGTTTTCTAAAATTAAAAAAAATATAGATGGATACTATACAATTTCTAGTAAAAAATATGTTAATAAATATAGAATGAATGTAGGGACAATAGTTGAATCTGAATTAATAAGTATTTTTTTAAAAAATAGAAAGTTAGGTCAAATAGAAGAATACTTTATAAATAACTTGAAAAAAGGAGATACTTTTTTATTTGCTGGTAAAGTTCTTGAATTTGTTGAGACTAACCTCAAAGGAGTAAAAGTTCAAAAATCAAGCAAAAAAAATCCCAAAATTCCATCTTTTTCCGGTGGAAAGTTGCCACTTTCATCAAAGTTAGCGGTCAGAGTTTTAAATCTTATAAATAATTACAAGAAAGAGAACATACCTAATCAAATATCTCACTGGCTCCAACAACAAGAAAAATATTCTATCTTACCATCTAATAGCAATTTATTAGTTGAGACTTTTTCCAGAAAATTTAAATCATATAATAAAAATTATCTAATAGCTTATACGTTTCAAGGAAGAGCAGCAAATCAAACTCTAGGAATCATGTTACTAGAAAGGTTAATTACACTTAAATTAGAACCTATTGCATTTACAGCTACCGATTATGCCCTTGCCATTTGGTCATCTAAAGCTATAGAAAATATAAATTTATTATTTAACATAAAAGAATTAATTAAAAATATAGACACCTGGATTAATTCTACATCTTTAATAAGAAGACATTTTAAAAACGTAGCAATAATATCTGGGTTAATAGACAAAAATTATCCTGGATACGTAAAAACTAATAAACAAATTAGATTTAATTCTGACCTAATATTTGAAGTACTAAATAAATATGAAAAAGAGCATATACTTCTAAAAAGTACAAGAGCAGAGACCATGAATGAATTAATAGATTACTATAAAGTCTGTAAATATTTGAGTAATATAAAAAG
>CACHHO010000053.1 GCA_902579545.1 Rhodospirillaceae bacterium
AGCATGCTCCTATAAAAAGCCTGTGCGTATTTTTTTTAATAATCAAATTTGCTCAAAAAAACATATAAATTTTTGTAATTATATTATTAAAAAAGGGTATGCTTTTCCATTTGATACTTTATTAAAAAAATGTAATAAATTAAAAAGATTAAATACTAGTAAAATTATTAGTAATAAAATTTTAAACTACATCGAACATGAAAACTGTAAAAACTAAATTATTAATATTAGGTTCCGGACCAGCAGGTTGTACCGCAGCAGTATACGCAGCTAGATCAAATTTAAACCCTATTATGATACATGGTACACAACCTGGAGGACAACTGACTATCACTACAGACGTTGAAAATTATCCCGGTTTTTCTAATCCTGTAATGGGCCCTGACTTAATGGAAAGTATGATTTTACAAGCAAAAAATGTAGGTTGTGAGGTTATACAGGACAGTATTAATAAAATTAAACTTGATAACTATCCTTACGAGTTAATAAGTCAAAAAAATGTATCTTATATTACTAATTCTATTATTATTGCAACTGGAGCCAGCGCAAAATGGTTAGGTTTAGAAAATGAAGCTAAATTTAGAGGTCATGGTGTATCTGCCTGTGCAACATGTGATGCTTTCTTTTTTAAAAATAAGATTGTAGCAGTAGTTGGAGGAGGAAATACAGCGATAGAGGAAGCATTATTCTTAACAAAATTTGCTAGTAAAGTTTTTGTAATTCACAGAAGAGATAAACTAAGAGCCGAAAAAATTCTACAAGATAGAGCATTCGCAAACGATAAAATTTCTTTTATCTGGAACACAGAAATAATTGAAATTAATGGGGAACATAATCCTAATATTTTAAAAAATATACAAATTAGGTCAATATTAAATGGACAAGAAAAAAAACTAGAAATTGATGGGTTATTTATTGCGATAGGGCATAGTCCAAATACAGAACTATTTAAAAACGTACTCAATTTAGATAAAGAAGGCTACTTAAAGGTATCTAATTTTGTATTCACAAATAAGAAAGGTATATTTGCTGCAGGAGATGTACATGATAAAATATTTAGACAGGCTGTAACAGCAGCAGGATTTGGATGTATGGCAGCAATTGAAGCAGAAAAGTTTTTAGAATTAGAAGTATAATTTATCAACATTTATATCTTTATATAAATAACTAACCCATCTTTCATATCCATTGAATATTTGTGTTGGAAACTTTTTGTTTGATTCTATGTCTCTCTCAAACTCTTGGCTCCATCTTTTGTGTGGAACTTTAGGGTTAACATTTGCCCAGAAGCCATATTCTTTAGGAGCAATAGTGTTCCAAAAAGATTTTTTACTTTCTTTTAAAAACTCAATTTCAACTATTGACTTAATTGACTTAAAACCATATTTCCAAGGAAGTACTAGCCGAAGTGGAGCCCCATTCTGTTTAGGTAATGATTTTCCATAAACTCCAGTTGCTATAAAGGCTAATTCATTTTTTGCTTCCTCCATAGTTATTATTTCAGTATATGGCCAAGGATACCAACTTTGTTTTTGATTTTTTGCTGTATTCGGATCAAAAAATGATTTAAAAGCAACATACTTAAAATCTGCGTCAGGTTCTAAAAAACTTATTAATTTAGATAATTCAAAACCATTCCAAGGTACTACCATAGACCATGCCTCTACACATCTAAATTTATAAATCCTCTCCTCAATATCAAATTTTTTGTTTAATGTTTCAAAATCTATAAACTTTTCATCTAACTTTCCGCCTTTGATTTTAACTTTCCAATCATTTAAATCTAACTTTTGTGCTGCCTTCCATATTTCTTTGGTAGTTCCAAATTCAAAAAAATTATTATATCTAGTTAGAGTGTTATATTTAGTAATAGGTTTTTTAGTGATATTATATTTTTTTACTACATCATCATTTGAATATGATAAATTATCTATTGGTAAAGCTAAGGAGCCAATCATACCAAATAAAAAAGACCTTCTATTTAGGTAGTATTTTTCACTTGTAACTAAATTTTCTGTTAAGTTAAATTTTTTATTGTTTAAAATTTTCATAATATTTTAAATAATAAAAGTTTTAGTATTTTTTTCTACCATTTTATTTTCTGTTTTTCTGTTTATACAAAAGAAAAATTTTTGATATTGGAAGGAAATATACTCTATACTTTTCATTAAATTAATTACGAGCTGTTTAAAGAGAAATATTTTAAAAAAAATACTAATAAAACGTAAACTAATTTAACTTTTTACATGCTGTATGTATTCTCTCGCATGCATCCATAAGTATTTTTTCAGATGTTGCATAAGAGATTCTAAAAAAATTTTCCATACCGAAAGCTATTCCTGGGACCACTGCAACTCCAGCTTCTTCAAGCAAGTATTCACAAAAATCAGAAGAGTTTTTAATAATTTTACTACTAGGGGTTTTTAAGCCTATTAAATCATTACAGGAAGGAAATATATAAAAAGCTCCTTGAGGTCTATTGCATTTTAAACCTTTTATGCTGTTAATTTTATCCAAAATTAAATTTCTTCTTTTTAAAAATATAGAATTATTACTATTTAAAAAATCATTTGAAGAAGATAAAGCCTCCAATGCCGCATATTGACTAATGGAAGTAGGATTTGATGTTGATTGTGACTGTATTTTTGCCATTGCTTTTATTAAATCCTCAGGCCCACCGGCATAACCTATTCTCCATCCGGTCATAGAGTATGCTTTTGATACACCGTTAACTGTTAATGTTTTAGCTTTAAGTTCCGGAACAACTTCTGCAATTGCAGAAAAGGAAAAATTTTCATAAGTAATTTTCTCATAAATGTCGTCTGATAAAATATATAAATCTCTAAAGTTTTTTAAATAATTACCGATTTCTTCTAGCTCCTTTTTTGTATAACAAGAACCTGTTGGATTTGATGGAGAGTTTATAATAATCCATTTTGTTTTAGGCGTAATCGCTTTAACCAACATATCAACAGATATTTTAAAGTCATTTTCAACCTTAGTTTCAATAAATTTAGGTATACCTTCTGCTAAAATTACCATATCAGGATATGATACCCAAAAAGGAGTTGGAATAACAACTTCATCGCCTTTGTTAATAGTTGCTTGAAGTGCATTGAATAATATTTGTTTTCCACCAGTACCTACTGAAACTTCAGTTCTACTATAAGACAAATTATTGTCTTTGTAGAATTTATTTATTATTGCATCTTTCAATTCTGGTATTCCATCTACAGCTGTATATTTTGTCTTCCCGTCCTCTATAGCTTTAATAGCTGCTCTTTTTATATGATTAGGAGTATCAAAGTCTGGTTCTCCTGCTCCCAATCCAATAATATCATTCCCCTTAGCTTTTAATTCTCTTGCTTTGCTAGTAACAGCCATAGTGGGAGAAGGTTTAATATTTCTCACTCTTAAAGATATAAAATTATTTTTCATATTTAATTATGTTATAAACTATTTTGTAATATATTGTTAATATTTTTATAATTATTTTTAATGGAGGTTGATATAAATCCAAATTTATCTAGGTTAGGCACTGAGAACGCTTTTATAATATTAGGAGAAGCAGAGAAGTTAAAAAAACAGGGCAAAAGCATTATTAATTTAGGTATAGGTCAACCAGATTTTAGTACACCTGATCATATAGTAGAAGCAACTATAAAGGCACTTAAAGATGGAAAACATGGTTATACACCAGCAAATGGAATTTTAGAATTAAGAGAAGCAGTCGCTAAAGATATTCTATTAAGAAGAAAAGTGTCCGTATCTCCTGAAAATATTTTAATAGTACCTGGTGGAAAAGTAACTATGTGGCATACGATCTTAATTTTTGGTGGTAAAGACAAAGAAATAATCTATCCAAACCCCGGATTTCCAATATATGAAAGTGTTATAAATTATACAGGATCAAAAGCTATTCCTATGAAGCTTGATAGCAAAAATAACTTTAATATAGATATATCAAATTTAAAAAACCTAATTAATAAAAAAACTTCTCTTATAATATTCAATTCTCCTTCTAATCCAACAGGAGGTATAATAAGTAAAAAAGATATGGATAAAATAGTTGAAGTTTTAGAGGAAAATCCGCACGTTAATATTTTGTCAGATGAAATATACAGTAGAATAATTTATGAAAAAGAATGTTTTAACTCTTTTCTTTCATATGCTAATTTAAAAGATAGGTTAATTATTTTAGATGGCTGGTCTAAAACTTATGCCATGACTGGATGGAGAATAGGATATAGTGTATTACCTAAAAGCTTAGTAAAAATATCTGAAAGACTAAACATAAACTCATTTTCTTGTACTAATGCAGCAATTCAATATGGTGCAATTGCTGCATTAGAAGGACCTCAAAGTTGTGTTGATAAAATGGTTAATACTTTTGATAAACGGAGAAAAATGATTTTTAGTGAATTAAATAAATTAGATGGCTTTAATTGTGACTTGAGTCAAGGAGCTTTTTATTCAATGCCATCTATAAAAGATACTGGATTAACTTCTGAACAGATGCAAAATATTCTTCTCTATAAGCTGGGGATTGCCACTGTATCAGGAACAAGTTTTGGTAAATATGGAGAAGGATATCTTAGAATGTCTTATGCTAGTTCTGAAGAAAACATAAATGAAGCATTTTCAAGAATTAAAAATTTTACTAATGTTACTAATTGGATAGATGCTAAAAATTAATAAAAATAGTATAAAAGACCTCTTTCCATCAGAAAGAGAAGGAACTTTTAATTTATCTTCTGAATTTACACCTAGTGGTGACCAAACACAGGCAATTACAGAGTTAAAAAAAGGTATAAACGAGAGAGAGCGCAACCAAGTATTACTAGGAGTTACTGGTTCGGGTAAAACTTTTACTATGGCAAACGTTATTAAAATATTACAAAGACCTGCTTTAATTATAGCTCCTAATAAAACTTTAGCCGCACAATTATATGGTGAAATGAAAAGCCTATTTCCAAATAATGCTGTTGAATATTTTGTTTCATATTATGATTATTACCAACCAGAAGCCTATGTACCTAGAACAGATACTTTTATTGAAAAAGACTCTTCTATAAATGAACATATAGATAGACTAAGACATTCTGCTACAAGATCAATGTTTGAAAGAAAAGATGTAATTATAGTAGCATCTGTATCGTGTATTTATGGACTAGGTCCTGTTGAAACGTATTCAAAAATGATAATTGATTTAAGAATTAATGATGAAATATCCAGAGATGTTTTAGTTAAAAAACTTGTAAGTCTGCAATATAAAAGAAATAATGTTTCTTTCAATAGAGGAAATATAAGAGTACAAGGTGATATAATAGAAATATTTCCTGCGCATTTAGAAGATAGATCTTGGAAAGTAGAATTTTTCGGCGATATAATAGAAGGTATTTATGAGATAGATCCTATTACTGGAAAAAAAACTGCTAATTTAGAAAAAATAAGAATTTATGCTAACAGTCACTATATA
>CACHHO010000054.1 GCA_902579545.1 Rhodospirillaceae bacterium
TAAAATAAAAAATTATAAAAATGAAACATAATTTTAAAAGTAAAAACTGCATATATGAAGGGAAAGTTTTCCATCACAGAATGAAGCCTAAAAAACATAAATTTAATTACAGTGTATTTTATACATATATAAATTTAAAAATCCTAAAAAGAAAAAGTATTTATAAGCTTTTATCATTTAATAAATTTAATTTATTTTCTATATATGAAAATGATCATGGCATAAATTCATGTGAAAATTTAGAGATTTGGATAAGAGATCTATTAATAAGTAATGGTATTAAAAATAAGATTAAAGATATATACTTATTATCTTATCCAAGGATTTTAGGATATGTCTTTAACCCTCTTTCAATTTATACGTGCCTAGATCACTCAGATAAAATAATAGCCCAAATATATGAAGTTCATAATACATTTAAACAAAGATATTTTTATATAGTTAAAAGTTCTTTTGAAAAAGCTAACCATGATTTGATATATAAAAAAAAATTTCACGTATCTCCATTTATGAGCATGAATGGGTCTTATAAGTTTAAAAGTTATCTAAAAAATAACCTATTAAATGTAAATGTAGAGTATTTCTCAAAAAGTGAAAGTTTTATAGCGTATTTCACAGGTGTAGAGAAGAAGTTAAGTGATTTAATATTATTAAAATTATTTTTTAAAATTCCTTTTATGACATTAAAAATTATAGTAGGAATCCACGCTGAAGCTATTATATTATATTTCAAAGGGTTAAAATACTTTAAGTGTCCTAAACCTAATATAATTAACTATAAAAAATATTTTAAGGATAAGTAAATGTGGATAATCTATAAATTAGTTTTTATTTATGTAAAAAGAAATTTAAGTAATGGGTTTATTGGTGCTATTAAAATTACTTTTCCAAACAATAGAAGTTTATATTTAGGAAATGGGTCCAATATTGCTAAAATTCATATTAAAAATACCCTGTACCTTTTTGGACTACTCTTTTATGGATTACCGCACCTGGGAGCAGGCTACTCTAAAGGCTATTGGCAAACAGATAACCTATTTACTTTACTTGAATTAGGGATCAAAAATAAAAACTTATTTAACTCTTTATCAGTATTTAATAAAATATTAAGTATATTTTCAAAATTAAAAAATTTTTTTTCTTTAAATACTATAGAAAAAAGCAAAAAACATATTAGCTTTCATTACGACTTAGGAAACAAATTTTATAGTCTATGGCTAGATAGGACCATGACTTATTCAAGCGCTATATTTAACAAAAACAAAATTTTGGAAAAAGCGCAAATAAATAAATATGATAAAATAGCAAACCTTGCACAAATCGAAAAAAAACATAGTGTGTTAGAAATAGGATGCGGATGGGGAGGATTTATAAAATATATACAAAATAATATAGGCTCAAAAATAACTGGGATTACTCTTTCTAAAAAACAATACTCTTATATTAATAATTTTATTAAAAAACCCTCAAATGTTCAGCTTATAGATTATAGAAATGTAAATACAAAGTTTGACAGAATAATTTCAATAGAAATGTTTGAAGCAGTAGGCAAAAAAAATTGGAACCTTTTTTTTAAATCATTAAGAAAAATTTTAAATAAAAATGGTATTGCTGCATTACAAATTATAACTATAGCTGAAAAAAATTATTGCTCCTACTCAAATAGGAAAGACTTTATTCAGAAATATATATTTCCGGGTGGAATGTTGCCAACTAAAACTATATTGAGAAATTTAGCAATGAGAAATGGTTTTTACTTTGTAGAAGCTAGAAATTTTAGAAAAGACTATGCTAAAACGTTAAAGATATGGAAAAGTAATTTTTTAGAAAATTGGAGTAATATAGAAAAACTTGGCTTTGACAAAAAGTTTAAACGATTATGGGAATATTACTTGTGTTATTGTGAAGTAGGCTTTTTAAAAGGCGAGATAGATGTAGGGCAGTATTTACTTAAGAGGAAAGAAAACTAATGCCCGATGAAATAAAGTTTCCCAAGTTAATATTTGAAAAGTTTTTTGATGGCAAAGTTGTTGCTAAAGGTCACATGATATATAGGTTTCCAAATAAAAGAATTAAGAATATACAGGCTGAGTTTAAGGGAAATTATAAAAATAATACATTATACTTAAGAGAAAAATACTTTGAGGAAGAAACTAAATCTCTTAGAAAATGGAAATTTACTAAAAAGTCTAGCAACTCTTATTCCGGTATTGTAAATGATGTAATTGGTAATATTAATGTTACCGTAAAAGAAAATAATTTAGAGATGAATTATCTTTTTAAAACTCATTATAAAAACTTATCTTTTACTGTAACGGTTAAAGACTCAATGTTTATGGTAGAGAGAAGAAGTATAGTAAACATTACACTAATATCAAAATTTGGAATAAATATCGCGAAAGCTATTTTATTATATACAAAACTATAAACTTTTTAATAGTTTATTAGTAATTTTAAAATAAATACTGTAAGGCAGGATTCTTAACAACTTCATTATTAAACAAAAAATAATAGGTAAATTTATTTCAAATTTTTTTGAAAATATAAATTTTTTATATAATATTTTTGATGCCTTTTTGGCAGTAATAATCATAGGCATTGGAAAATTATTTTTATCAGTCAGAGGCGTTTTAACAAAACCTGGATTAACTAATCTCAAATTGACTCCAATCTGTTTACATTGATTAAAAATTGACTCTGTAAAGCTTGTTAAAGCTGATTTGGAAGAGCAATATGCTGATGCATAAGGTAACCCCCTATAACCAGCAACTGAAGACATTATTATTATTTGACAATTTTTTTTCTTTTTAATAATTGGTAAAAAAATTGAGATACACTCAATAACACTAAAAAAGTTGATATTGAAAATTTTTTTCGTTTCTTCAACAGATAAAATTTTTTTTGAATTTGGATTATTTGTTCCTGCATTTAAGAAGATTATATCAGGTATTCCATATTTCTTTATTGCCAAGTAAATTTTTTTTTTTAAAGTAGCCGTATCTGTTATATCTAACTTAAGGGGAAATACATCTCCCCTATAAGATTTACATGTATTTGCTAAGTTATTTAAAAGATTTATTCTTCTTGCAGAAGAAATAACATTCCAGCCTTGCCTTGAAAATTCTTTGCTTACTTCATATCCAATACCAGATGATGCTCCAGTAATAAATATTAGCTTTTTCATATCAGAATTTAGATAGATTTAATATAGATCCTATTAAGCCCTTGAATTGTATTTCTCCTGAATACACAACAAGACATAGGCAACCTGTATTAGTATCGGCAATAGGACTATGAACTTCATCACTACTTGCCACAACTAAATCACCTAGATTATACTCTCCTTTTTCATCCTTATATCCTCCATGTAAAACCAAAGTAGCCTCATAGGCTTCATGACCATGTTTTGGCATCATTTTACCAGCTGGTATCTCTAATAACTTACCTTTGAAATTACTATCCTTGAATTTTATGTCCTTATACTTGACATTATTAATTGTAGATTTCCAACTATCTGTGTTGTGCATTTTTTCTAAATATTTTGTCAGAAAAGATGGAATTTTTATTACATCATTTGTCAAATTACTTTTAATACTATGGGACAAGTAATTATTTTGTTTATGTTCTTGTTCTAAATCTTCAACCTTATCTAAAATATTCTTCCAAAGGTCTTTACTAACATTAAGTTTCTCATGATTAGTTAAATAATATCCGCCTATTTCTTCATATTTTTCTATTTCCTTCTTACAAATTGGGCAATAAGCAATGTGACAAGAAATAATTAGAGACTCCGCCTCAGAGGTATTTCCCATAGCGTGATTTAATAGCATATCATAACTAGGATGTTTGTTTATTTGGTACGAATGCACTAATTGACCTCCACAAGATGTCTCATTTTTGATAAAGCTAACCTAATTCGCGATTTTACGGTGCCAAGAGGTATTTTTAATTCTTCAGAAATATCTGCATGTGTTTTATTATAAAAATAAGATAATTTAATAAGCAAACCCTGTTCTTTTGGTAATCTATCTATATATTTGTTAATATTTGATGATAATTGACTATTAAATATTTCGTTTTCTTGTGTTGATTGAACGGGTATTTCTAACCCATCATCTGATTCAGAAAGAAAATGTCTTTTGTCTTTTCTTAATTTATCAATCCTTTTATTTCTGGCAATAGTATAAATCCAAGTGCCTACTGAAGATTTCACTTTATCATAAGTTCCGGCTTTGGTCCAAACAGCTATCATTACCTCTTGGATGACCTCTTCTGCTTGAGTTTCAGTAGAACCTGCTTTTATCAAAAAACTTTTAAGTCTAGGCGCAAAATATCTGAAAACAGTATTAAATGCTAATCTATCTTGATTAGACGCTATATTTTCTAAACAATAACTTAGAGCATCATTGGTAACTTCTGAGTTTTCATTTAAATTAGATACATTAGTCTTCATATTTGTATTATAATCGTGATTTTTAATTAGCATATGCATTGTAATATATTATTAGTAAATATCAAGTATACGTTTTGATACTTGTTATGGATTACAATAAGTTGATTTTTTTAGTTATAAAGTAAAACTATTTAAAGTTTATTAAAGGATTCTTAATTCTTTATTAATGAAATATTTGGGTTTCTTTCATATTTTTTATCTATTCTATATATCTCATCTAGTTCTTCTTCCATAATATATCTATTAAGGAACTCCATAACTTTAATTAAATCAGAAAAAATGGTTTCTTTCTCTATTTTTTCAGGTTCATAATTTTTTAAGTAAACTTTTCTTATGAAGGAACTATCATGTATAGGTGGACCAATTACAACATCCATATTATCAAAGTAGCTGACGAATTCATCTAAGTGCTTTCTGTTGTTATGAATTTTATTAGGAATAATAACAATATGAGGGTGAATTTTTTTGAATCTTTCCTTTATCTTGTCAATTTTTTTAACAAATTCAAGAGTAGGTGGCAATTCAGCCATTG
>CACHHO010000055.1 GCA_902579545.1 Rhodospirillaceae bacterium
AAATTAGATCATATTCCTACATCCATAAATATGCCTGTTCTAAATGATAATCAAAGAGCATTAATAGGTAAAATATATAAAAAAGAGAATGCTTTTTATGCAAAAAAGATTGGAGCTACATTAATTTCTAAAAATATTGCTGAGAATATTAATAAAAAGTTATTAAGTAAAGCTGGCAACTGGAAACCATTAATTTATTGTTGGAGAGGAGGTCAAAGATCTAAATCTTTTGCAACTATATTGTCTGAAATTGGATGGAGGGTATATATTTTAAAAGGTGGCTATAAATCTTACAGGACAAATATTATTAAAAAAATTAATAACATAAGCAAAAAGAAAAAATTTATAGTTATACAAGGGCCTACTGGGTGTGCTAAAACAAAAATATTACAATACTTAGAAAAAAATGGTCATAACGTATTAGATTTAGAAGGATTAGCTAATCATAAAGGGTCTTTATTAGGATATATACCTAATAAAACACAACCTTCACAAAAATATTTTGAAAGTTTAATTTATTTTAAATTAAAAAAGTTAAATAAAAATGAAAAAATTTTTATCGAATCTGAGAGCAGTAAAATAGGAAATTTGTTTTTACCTAATGTTATATTAAATAAAATTAAGACATGTCCTGCTATTGAAGTAAATGCAAAAATAGAGGCAAGAATAAGTTTTTTACTTAAAGATTATAAGACGTATATAAAGCAAGAAAATAGTTTTTCAAAATTATTTTCTCATGCTAAACATAAAGTAGGAGATAAAATAGTAAAAAAATGGATGCAATCTTATAAAAAAAAAGCCTGGAAGGAATTAGCCAATATGCTAATTATACAATATTACGATTTACTTTACTCACACAAGCTTAAATCAAAAACAAATAAGATATTGAAATCCTATTACTTAAAAAGTTTAACACCAAGATCAGTAAAAATTTTCTGCGAAAAACTAAAAGTTGATTTAAATATTTATTAAAAAAAAATATATATATATGTTAAACTAATTTTATTTTTTTACGTAAAAAGTTTATGGATAAAATACATCATATTGCAATTGAAGTTAATTCTATTGAAGATTCAATAAAATGGTATAAAAAGCATTCTAAATGTGAGGTTTCTTACGAAGATAAGACGTGGGCTTTATTAAAATACGAAAATATTTCACTAGCATTAGTATTGCCCAATTCACACCCTCCTCATATAGCATTTGAAAAAAATAATGCTGAAAAGTATGGAAAACTAAAACTTCATAGGGATGGAACTTCCTCCGTTTATATAAAAGATCCTTCTAATAATGCTGTAGAAATGCTCAAATCTAAAAAGTAATGCGAAGGAAACTTTCAGATATTGATATATCAGAAATAATAGAACAAGCATGGTGCGATAAAACTAGCTTTGATGATATTTTTCATCAACTAAGTATGAATGAAAATGATATTAAAAAAGTACTTAGAAAAAATTTAAGAAAAAGAAGCTATGTGCATTGGAGAAAAAGAATAAGCAAGATTAAACAGAATAAAAACTTATAATCCTTTAATAAAAACTTCATACTCTTGGGGTGTTTGCAAACAACAGGAAGTAAACTTATATTTATCTTGAATAGCTTTGTCTAATCTATAATCATTACTAGACTGCTGCAAAAACATAACACAATCTACTGGGATAACTGTGTATGCACCTACCTTAAAGGATTTACCTTTTACTACAATATCCTTAACATATAAATCATTTGATTTATATGTGTAATACAAGCTACCATCTAAAGTTAGCACCATACCTTCATCTTTATTAGTATCAAGATTATCACCACTAAAAATATGTGTGAGTATCACTTTAGTAGTATATTTAATATTATTTTTTTTAATCTCTTTCTTAAAATCATTAGGCATCAATGAGAATGCTTTATCTGTTGGAGCATATATAGTAGAAGAAACAGTATTATTAACAAGAGCTAAAAATAATGGGTTTTTTTCAAGAATACTAGCAAAAACTTTATGATTACCTGTTTCGTTGAGCTTTTTAATTAAGTTTGTATCCTCAGCATTAACAATATTCTTAATAAAAAATAAACATAAAAAAAAGATCAAAAATAATTTTCTGATAGTTAATTTATTAATAATCATATTTCAAATATAACCTATTACTCTATTCAAATAAACAAATTATATTTTCATAAAAAATGTAATTTATTATTTCTTATTTTTATATATAATTAGTTATGCCCTCATTTGATATAGTAAATAAAATAGATATTGAAGCTTTCAAAAATGCTTTAAAAGCAGTAGATAAAGAGGTTTCTGCAAGATATGATTTCAAAGGTAGTGACTCCAAAATATTATTAAAGGATAATATTTATTATATTATTGCTGAATCAGACCTAAAACTAAAGCAAATAAAAGAAATCTTGAGCAACCATTTGGTTAGACAAAAAGTAAATACTAAGTCAATAAGTTTTGATAAAGAGGAAAGAGCTTCTGGAAATAAAATAAAACAGAATTTAATTATACATGACGGTATAAACAAAGAAAATGCTCAAGATATAGTAAAAAAAATCAAAAATCAAAAATTAAAAGTTCAATCTACTATTCAAGGTGAACAGATTAGAGTAAGCGGAAAAAAAAGAGATGATCTTCAGAATACTATCGCCTATTTAAAAACTCTTGATTTTCCAGTGCCATTATCATTTATAAATTTTAGAGATTAAATTTATTTGCTCAATTCTATTATGATTCTTAGTTTGTCATTAATGCCATCTAATTGGAGGCTTATAAATAATAGCAAAAGTATAGTTATTAAATAAAACTTATTTTGAGTAATTTTTAAACTTAATTTTTTTAAATTTTCTAACATAAAAATAAACTAAATTATTTTTTACATCTTGAAAAGAAAATATTTATAACAGTAAATTATTTAGTTTGTCATAACAGGACTAAATAATTAGCTTTAAAAAGACTAAAAAATAAAAATAAAAGCAAAAAAAATATACTTTAAAATTTTATGAGGAAAGAAGATATTTACTATACTCTTTTTTTAATTGAATAATTTTAATTTTTTAAATATTCTATTTTAATGAATATTGCAATTGTAGGATCTGGGCCCTCTGCATTTTATACAACACAGAGTCTTTTAAGAGAAGATCAAGACATTAAAATAGATATTTTTGAAAAGCTTCCTGCTCCATTTGGCCTAGTTAGATATGGAGTAGCTCCAGATCACCAAAAAACGAAAAATATAATTAGACTCTTCAGTAAATATTTAGATGAAGAAAATGTAGCTTACTTTGGAAATGTAAATATAGGAAAAGATGTAAGTATAGAACTAATTTCTCAGTTATATGATGCTGTTATTATATCTTCTGGAGCTTCTCTGGATAAAGAATTAATATTAGAAGGGGATAATTACAAAAATTTATTTGGATCTGCAGAATTTGTTGGCTGGTATAATGGCAATCCATTGCATTCTAAATTAAATCCAAACTTTAGAACTAAAAATGCAGTGATAATTGGTAACGGCAATGTTGCCTTAGATTGCGCAAGAATACTTTCTAAATCTAAGGAAGAACTTTATCAAAGTGATATAATGGATTATGCATTAGACACGCTTAGTACTTCAGCCATAGAAAATATATACATTATTGGAAGAAGAACACCTAAAGAAGCAAAGTTTACTATTTCCGAGCTACGAGAAATGGGTGAGTTAAAGACATTTGAGCCTAAAGTAAATTATAATAAAGAAGATTTAGAGAAAATATTAAATAGTGGTGAACTTGATACTAAAGTAAAAAAAAATATTGAAGTATTGTTGAGTTTTAAAAGTAATCAAAAAAAATATAAGAAAAAAATAATTTTTAAATTTTTATCCAGCCCTTACAAAATTGTCAGTAAAAATGACCAAACTCATATTTTGTTAAAAAAAAGTGTTGTAAAAAATAATAATATAGTTGTAACTAATGAAGTAGAAAATATAGAAGCCGGAATAGTTATTTCAGCAATAGGATATAAAGTATGCCCCATTGATGGTTTAGAACTAGATCCTACAAAAAATTTCTTTGCAAATAAAAATGGCCATATAAAAAATAACATTTATACAAATGGTTGGGCCTCAGGTGCATCAGTAGGAGTGATAGGGACTAATAAAATTGGAGCATCATTATTAACGAAAAAGGTTTTAAATGAAGTTAAATCTAAAAAACCTTATGCATCTGAAAAAATAAAAGAGTTTTTAAAACAAAAATTAATTAAATTTATTACTAAAGATGATTGGAAAAAGTTAGATAAAATAGAAATCGACTTAGCAAAAGAGAATTTTACAAGAGCTAAATTAGCAGATTTGAAAACTATTTTTAAATATTTATAATTTTAAGTTTTTAATATAATTTTTTTATAAGTTTTTTTAATTTTTTTATTTGAAGAAACTATTTTAATTTCAATTTTATTATTAATTAATGTAAAAATACCAAAGTTATTATCATTCACAAGATCCCCTACTCTAAGATCGTCTTCTTCAAAAATATTATAAGTTTTTTGATTAAATGAACTTGCTGTAACTTCATAAATATTATTATATTTGTATATTCCTCCAATGTGTCTATCTCCAGAAAATATTAAATTTAATTTACTTTTATCTAGTAGATTTAACAATTTATTTCTTTCATTAGGAAAATTAGCCCATTTTTCCCAGCCATGAGAGGTACTCAAAACTTGAAATGAAGATAATAGAATTAATATATCATATCCCCCTTGCAACTCATGATTAAGCCATTTCCACTGTTGCTTTCCTAAAATTGTTTTTTTTTTTTC
>CACHHO010000056.1 GCA_902579545.1 Rhodospirillaceae bacterium
AATCTTTAGGTACAACTATGCTTGAAAATAAAAAAAAAAATAAGATCAAATATTTCATTACTATAATATAGCGTATCTAATATTAGTGGTAAATACTTTCTACTATTAGTTATTAAATAAAAATAGTAAATTTATATTAGCCTTTAAATCAAAAATGTTCACCAGTTGATTATTCTAGCAAAAATATTGCCTTAAAGTTTAGACTAAAAATCTACATGTTAAAAGTTGACTTGAAATAAGTTTTAAAGTATTAAAAATTATGTTATCTACTCGAATAAAAAAGCTACTTAAAGATATTATTATTTGTCCAGTAGCCTATAATATAAGCGATGGGAAGAGAGAAGTTTCCCCAACAAGATTTTCAAGCACAAAAGTATTTTTTAATAAAAATAACTACAACATATTCAATGGCATTGCTGATTTAAGAATGCCAGAAGATCAAAAATATACTGCGTATGATGATATTTTGCCAGATTGGAATACTGAAGAACCTTATACTTCTACAGAGCAAGCCTTAGATGCAGATGGATTAAATAAAATTCATATAAAAAATAAATTGGTGTTAATAGCTGGTGCTGGAAATGGAAGACAAATAAATTTAGTTTTAAAGCTAGAACCAAAGCTTATTGTAGTGATTGATTTTTCAAATTATATAGATACATTGTCTTTAAAAAAAAAATATAAAAATATTGTTTTTATAAAAGGGGATCTAGTCAACTTGCCATTTAAATGTAATAAGTTTGATTATATTTTTTCTGGTGGAACTATACAAGCGACTAGGTCACCAGAATTAGCTCATAGAAATCTTTGGAGAGCTCTAAAGAGAAATGGGTATTTAAATTATAGTCATATATATTTGGAAAACCTTCATAATAGAAGAGTTAGCATAGATAGATTAAAGTTTAATTTACATAATAAAAATAAAAAAAATTCAAGATTATTTTTAAAAATATACTCTTACTTTTATTATATTCTTATAAAAACAAGAATATTAAAAATAGTAAACCGCAAACTATTTCGTTTACCTTTTTTGATTGAACTAAATGGAAAAGCAAATGCTAACGCAAAATATTATTATGATGGAGCAATAGATTATTATATTTCTAGATATAGACATGTAATTAGAGAAGATGATGTCTTTGATTGGTTTATTAAATGTGGAGCAAAGGCTATTAGAACTAAGAAGGGTTTTATAAGTAAAAAATAATACTTAATAATTACACTTTTATCTTTTTAGCTAAAAATCTATACTATATATATTTTATTGTGAATTTAATGTTATTATTTTTTATTGATAAAATTATTGGAAACATATTTTCTTTTGCATAAAATAAAATCTTTTACATGAAAAAAGTTTACAAAAATATATTCTGATGGCATAAGTAAACAGTTACACATATGTATTTATTTACCCTTACATGTATAGTAATAACTTCTATTATTACTATAGTAATTTTTACCGTTTTTGTTCTAGAACTAATTCTAAGGATATGGGATTTATTTATATATAAGTTTTTATATAAGGAGATAACTAGGTTTGATTTTTTTGAATCTGACTATCACTCTTATATAAAATGGACTGATAGTTGGGAAAAGCCTATGTTTTATTATTATCCTATAGGACTACGTTTTCATAATATTAATAATCCTTTACCTAAGGTTATAAGTAACAGTTATGGTTTTAGATGTGATGAATTCGATGACATTGAAAACTTAGGTACAAATATAAAGAAAATAGTCTTAGTTGGCGGATCTGCTGCTTGGGGCTTTGGTTCATCATCAAACAATACTACTATTGCTGGGTATCTAGAAAATTATTTAAACTTAAACACCAATATTAAATATAAAGTTATAAACCTAGCTTTAGTAAACCAAAATCAAACTCAGGATATCATGTTACTTAATTGGTTATTACCAATAATAAAACCAAATATGGTTATTCATTATGGAGGTTGGAATGAATTAATAGCTTCTTTTAATATAGAAGATGTAAAGAACGTTACTAAATATGAAATGATCCCTATTAATGAAATGTTAAATTGGGAACCATTAAAGGCAGGTAATAATATTAAAAAAACATTTATTAAATCTGCAAAGAAGCTAATAACACAAAAATTATTAATAAGTAAAAAAATAGAAAGCTTGTTTAAGAAAAATAATAAACCCAAAAAAAGAAATTTTAAAGATAATATAGAATTATTTTCAGAAATTTTTATTTCTAATATGCATAGAATGAAAAAGATTTCAGAGGCATATGAATGTGAATTTTTACAAGTAATTCAACCAAATATATTTAGAAAAAAAGTATTAACTACTAGTGAAAGAAAAGCATTAGACGCTTACAAAAGTTTTAGACAAACGATGGGTGATAAATCAGACATGGATTTTTTGCAAAAAGGAAGTTATTTTAAAATTGTAAAAAATAAAAAAAGGATTAATAATATTAATACTAAATACTTAGATCTAGTAGATATGTTTTTAAATGAAAAAAAAGATATCTTTTTTTCATTAGTGCATTGTAGGGATCAAGGTTATGCTAAAATAGCAAGGGAAATATATAAATATTTAGAGTTAAATTTTATTAAATAAAAAAATGAAAAAAATTATAAATATTATTGATAATTTTTTTTCTAGGCTTTTAAAGAAAAGAAAAAAAATAAAAGATAAAGATAGGCAATCTGATGATATTTATCCATTATATTAATTGATAATTTACTTAGTATTGAAAAACTATTAATCCTTTGATAAAAATTTTAAATAATTCTTTTTTAAGGTCTTATCTTGATCTTCTTTTTTTAATACAAAATTGTTAACTACTAAAAGGTCCATATCAGTTTCCATAAAACAATCAAAAGCGTCTTTAACATGATTAACAATTGGTTCACCTCTTACATTAAAGCTAGTATTAACTAATACAGGGCAATTAGTTTTTTTATAAAAAGCTTTTATTAGGCTATGTAATAAGGGATTATCGTTGTTTGATATTGATTGTATCCTAGCACTATTATCTACATGAGTAACAGCTGGTATATGTGATGTCTTTAATGATAATCTTTTTAAACCTGCAATAGATTTTTCAGCTTGACTCAATTTTCTTAGGTATTTTTTATTTACCTTTGCTACAAATGACATATATTTACTTTCTTTTTTTAAATCAAACCATTCATATAATTTTTCTTTAAGAATTACAGGAGCAAATGGTCTAAAGCTTTCTCTAAACTTAATTTTTAAATTTATTTTATTTTGCATTTTATTAGATCTAGGATCAGCGATTATAGATCTATTTCCTAAAGCTCTAGGTCCAAATTCCATTCTTCCTTGAAACCATCCTATAACTTTTTGTTTAATTATTTCATTTGTAATGTAGTCAATTAATTCTTTTCTATTTAATAAACTATACTTTGCTCCAATATTATCTAGTACTCTTTTAACTTCAGGGTTTTTATAAGACGGCCCTAAATAACTATTATTCATATTATCATTATTTTTATAAACTTTTTTATTATAGTTTAGAATATGATGATAACTAAACAATGCACAGCCTAAAGCTCCTCCTGCATCACCAGAAGCTGGTTGCACCCAAATATTTTCAAACCCTCCTTCTTTAATAAGCCTTCCATTAGAAACACAATTTAGAGCAACACCACCTGCTAAACTAAGATTTTTAGATTTATACTCTTTTCTTAGAGTCTTAACTGTTTTAATAACAATATCTTCCAAGACAATTTGTATTGAGGCAGCTATATCAAGTGTTTTAGTATTAATTTTTTCTGAATTTTTTCTAGGAGACATTTTAAATAAATCACAAAAATTACTATTAATCATTTTAAATCCTGTACAAAAGTCAAAATACTTCATGTTAAGTCTAAATGAGCCATCTTTTTTTAAATCTAGTAAGTTATTAAGTATTTTGCTTTTATATATTGGCTTACCATAAGGTGCTAGCCCCATAAGCTTATATTCTCCTGAATTTACTTTAAAGCCACAAAAATTTGTAAATGCAGAATAAAGAAGTCCTAGGGAGTGAGGAAAATGCATTTCTTTATCAAGAATTAATTTATTTTGTATTCCTAGACCTACTGAAGATGTTGCATATTCTCCAACTCCATCCATAGTTAAAGTCACTGAATTATTAAAAGAGGATGGAAAATATGCTGATGCCGCATGACTTATATGATGCTCAGAAAAAAGGAGCTTATTTTTTATATCCTTTCTAAGACCTAATTTTTCTAGCTCGTTGATAATAATACTTTTTTGAAAAAGTTTTTTTTTTGTCCATACTGAAAAAGCTTCATGAAAACTTTTATAACCTCTAGGAGAAAAACTTAAATAGGTATCGATTATCCTGAATAATTTAAGAGTAGGTTTTTCATAGAAACTAAAAAAGTCAATTTGATTTATATTTAAATTGCTGTACGCTAAGCAAGCTTGAATAGACTTAATAGGAAAATTACTATCATGTTTTTTTTCTAGAAAAGCGTTCTTCTTGAGCAGCAAAAATAATCACACCATCTTTAATTAAAGCTACTGCGCTATCATGATAAAATGCAGAAATACCTAAAATTAACATTGAATTAACACTATATCTAATATTTCCTAAGCATATGTTTAATATGATTCAATTTTTTTCTTTTTTTTAACCAGTATGTTTCAACGTTGTTGTAATTAACTTTAATTTTATTTAAATTAAACATTCTAATAACATATCCCAATGGAAATATTATAAGATAAAAGAATACTAAGGA
>CACHHO010000057.1 GCA_902579545.1 Rhodospirillaceae bacterium
TCTAAAAATAAGATAACAAATGTTAAAGGAAGAATGGTTTTTGATAGTAGAGGAATCCCAACAATAGAGGCAGAAATACATGTAAATAAGCAACTATGCTCCAGTGCTATATCTCCGTCAGGGGCATCTAAAGGTAAAAATGAAGCCTATGAAAAAAAAGATAAAAAAAATAAATTTTTAGGTACCAGTGTTGATGAAAATATCTCAATTATTAATAATCAAATAAAAAATAATTTAATAGGATTAAATGTTGAAGACCAAAAGGGCATAGATAAAAAGCTTATTGAATTGGATGGGACCTTAAACAAATCTAAATTTGGTGCCAATACCATTATAGCTGTTTCAATGGCAGTTCTAAGGTCTGCCTCAAAATCACATAAAGTTTCATTGTGGGAATATCTTAACACTTCGAATAAAAAAAAATTACCTATACCAGAAATTCAAATAATTGGTGGAGGAGCACATGCAAAAGGAAGCATTCCTATTCAAGATTTCATGATTATTCCTAATGGAGCTTCTGACTTTTATACAGCTCTTCATTGGACATTTAAAATATATAGAAAAGCTGGTGAAAAGCTTTATGAGAGCAAAAACTTGTTCGGTGTTGCCGATGAAGGCGGATATTGGCCTAATTTTGGAAATATAACTAAGGTCCTTGATTTTCTTACCAGTACTATTGAAGATGCTGGCTTTACACCATTTAAGGATGTTTCTATTTCATTAGATGTAGCTGCTAATAACTTTAAAGAGCATAATCAATATAGACTATCTAACGAAGAGTCTCTTATTAACCCTGAAAAACTTTATGACACTATATTATCACTTATAAATAAATACCCTATAATTTCGATCGAGGATCCATTTGCAGAGGAAGATATTGAGTATTTTTCAAAATTAAAAAAAAATTCTCCTCCTTACTTACAAATAGTAGGTGATGATTTAGTAGTCACTAATAATCAATTAATAAAAAAAGCAGCTGATCAAGAAGCAATAAATGCTGTATTAATTAAACCTAATCAAATTGGCACAATTACTGAAGCATTTGATGCTTTAAGTCTGTGTAATAAATTAGGATTAATGAGTATATTATCTGCCAGATCAGGAGAGTCTGAAGACAATTTTATTTCAGACTTAAGTGTTGGCTGGAATATGAAACAATTAAAGGTAGGTTCTTTCTCACGTTCTGAAAGATTAAGCAAATGGAACCAATGCTTAAGAATAGGTGAACAACTAAATAAAAAATATGCTATGCACAGAATATGGGATTTTTAGTCGTTAATTTTCTTATTTTGCCATTTTTTTAAAATACTTAAATTATTATAATAAGAAGAATTATCTAACTTTTGCTTAGGATAAGTAAGTTCTATAACATAACCATTTGGATCCCTAAAATAGATAGAGCTTATAAAGCCATGATCAATGATACCTCTTGTATCTATACCTAATTTCAAACCTTTATTGTATAATTTTTTTAAATCTTCTTCAGTTACCTCAAACGCAATATGCAAATCAAAATCCCTTTGCTCTTTAAAATCAAAATATGTATTAGGTTCTTCAAAGAATGCAATACAAGACCCATCCTTTAATTGATAAAATGTATGTAGAACATCAGTTTCTCTATTAGTTTTCGTATTTTTTATTTCTAATACCTTTACTAACTTTAATTCCAAAAAGTCTTCATAAAACTTTCTTGTTTCTTCACTATCTTTACATCTATATGCACTGTGATGTAGTTTAATTAATTTACTCATATTTATAGTTTTGACAAAATATTATTTTAAATATATATATATAAACTTTGGAGATATCAAATGAAAGTTTTAGCGTCATTAAAAAGTGCAAAAAAAAGGGATAAAGACTGTAGACTAATTAGAAGAAAAGGAAAACTAATTGTAATTAATAAAAAGAATCCAAGACTTAAAGCTAGACAAGGCTAAATGTGGATAAAATAACAAATAATGATAAGGTAGAAGCAGCTGTATTAAGAAAACTGCTTAACCATTTAAGAGAAAATACGGAGGTTCAAAATATTGATCTCATGAATTTAGCTGGTTTTTGTAGAAACTGTCTTTCAAAGTGGTATCTTGAAGCTTCAAAAAATAATGGTCATGAAATAACTTATGATGAAGCTAAAGAAATCGTTTATGCAATGCCTTATGATGAATGGAAAAAAAAATTTCAAAAATAATATTATAATTTGTTATAATATTTAAACCAACTAACAAAATTTTCTAGACCTTCTTGCAAACTTACCTTAGGCTGAAATTTCAAGTCTTTTTTACTAGATTCTATATCGGCATAAGTTTTCTTTACATCTCCTAACTGCATAGGCAATAGCTTCTTTTTTGCCTTTTCTCCTAAAATATTTTCTAATAAACTTATCATTTTAGATAATCTAACTGGCGAATTATTACCCAAATTATATATCTTATGTTTATTGAAAGATTTTTTTTTACATAAGTTAATAGCACTCTCAAGCCCATCTATAATATCATCTATATAAGTAAAATCTCTACTTAAATTACCTTTATTAAATACATTTATAGAAGATTTTCTCATAATTGAATCAGTAAACTTCCATATAGCCATATCAGGTCGCCCCCAGGGCCCGTATACCGTAAAAAACCTTAAACCTATTGAATATAGTCCATATAAATTAAAATAGCTTTCTGCCATTAATTCATTAGCTCTTTTAGTCGCTGCATACAATGATACTGGATTAGAAACATCATCAAGAACCGAAAATGGTACTTTTTTATTTGCTCCATATACAGAACTTGAAGAAGCATATACTAAATGTGTACCTTTATTTTTTCTACAATATTCCAATATACTCAGAAATCCATCAATATTGTATTTAAGATAAATATTTGGATTAGTAATAGAATACCTCACGCCTGCTTGTGCTGCTAAATGACAGATAGCAATTACTTTTTTTTTTAATACTTTTTCCAGATTTAAATTTTTTGATAAATCAGCTTTTATGAAAGTAAACCTTTTGAACTTTCTAAGATTGTTTAACCTAGCTTTTTTTAAACTAACATTGTAATAATTATTTAAATTATCTATTCCTATCACATCTATGTTTTTAGAGAGCATTCTTAAAGAAATGTGACTTCCAATAAAACCTGCTGCTCCTGTTATTAATATGGTCATCTATTTATTTATTTTAAAAATTTACTATGACTAATTTATTTAAATAATATATAATAATATACTATGCTTAAAGTAAGTTTAGAAGATAAATATTTAGTTAATAAAGGTAGAGTTTATGTTAATGGAACTCAAGTTTTGGTTAAATTACCTTTAATACAAAAAAAGTTAGATTTAGAAAGAAAATTAGATACTTCTGGTTTTATTTCTGGTTATAGAGGGTCACCATTAGGAAATTATGACCGAGCATTATGGCAAGCCTCCAGTTTTCTAAAAGATAATAGCATTAACTTTTCGCCTGGTTTAAATGAAGACTTAGCTGCTACAGCAGTATGGGGAAGCCAACAACCTAATTTAATCTCTGATTCTATAAATGATGGAGTTTTTGCTATATGGTATGGTAAGGGACCTGGAGTAGACAGAAGTGGTGATGCCTTTAAACATGGTAATGCTGCTGGCACATCTAAGAATGGTGGAGTTTTAGTTTTATTAGGAGATGATCATACTGCTAAATCTTCAACTTTGGCTCACCAAAGCGAATTTGCAATGTTAGATGCTCAAATTCCAGTATTAAATCCTTCTAATATTCATGACTTACTAGAGTTTGGAATATTTGGATGGGAACTTTCTAGGTTTTCTGGATTATGGGTGTCAATGAAGTGTATTACTAGTATAATAGACAGTACAGCTTCTATTGAAGTCAATAATTCTTATCTAGATTTCACAAAGCCTACTTTGAATAAAAATTTATTAGATGTTCATATCAGGTTATATGATAATATACTTGATCAAGAAAAACGTATTCCTTTAATAAAGCTACCTGCAGCTATTAAATTTGCTGAAGCTAACAATATTAATAAGATTATTTGGAATAAAGGGTTTAAAAATATTGGAATAGTCGCAACTGGTAAAGCTTATGCGGACACTATGGAATGCTTTTCTTCTTTGAATATAACAGAAAAAAAAGCTAAAGAACTGGGGATACATCTTTTGAAAGTAGGAATGACTTGGCCATTAGAAAATAAAAAGTTTGAGCTCTTTGCCAATGGAATGCAAGAAATTTTAGTGGTTGAAGAAAAAAGAAGTTTCCTAGAGGCTAATTTAAAAAATTTATTATATAATTCTACAAATTCTCCTAAAACTATTGTTGGCAAATTTGATGAACACAATAACAAGTTAATTAAAGCTGATTATGAGATTAGTAAATCTGAATTAAAAAATGTTCTGATTTCTAGAATTGAGAAAAATTGTAATGTAAATATTGATAATTCTAATTCCTATCAAATTAGTAATTTCAAAACTTCCAAAGAAAAAAATAATATTGAAAGAACCCCTTATTTTTGTTCTGGTTGCCCTCACAATACATCTACAAAAGTTCCGGCTAATAGTAAAGCTATGGCTGGAAT
>CACHHO010000058.1 GCA_902579545.1 Rhodospirillaceae bacterium
ACGGTTGCTGTTATAAATACCCAGAATAAGGAAAGAGGTAAGAAAACTTTCCAACCTAGTCTCATTAGTTGATCATATCTAAAACGAGGCAAAGTTGCTCTAACCCATAGAAAAATAAATAAAAGTAAAGCAACTTTTAAAAAAAACCATACAAACCCAGGTATAATATTAAAAAGCTCTACATCAAGTGGTGGCAACCACCCACCTAAAAATAGTATAGTGCCCAAAGAACTCATTAGTATCATTGCCGAATACTCTCCTAAAAAAAACATTGCAAACAGCATAGAAGAATACTCTGTAAAATATCCAGCTACTAATGCAGACTCATCTTCCGGCAAATCAAAGGGAGCTCTATTAGTTTCAGCTAGAGCAGATATGATGAAAACTATAAACATTGGAAACAAAGGAATAAAAAACCAGATTTTTTTTTGAGCAATCACTATATCTTGTAAATTCAAGGAACCAACACATAACAAAACACATACAATTACAAAACCTATTGACACTTCATAAGATACCATCTGTGCCGTTGATCTAAGTGCTCCTAAAAAAGCATATTTAGAATTACTAGCCCATCCTGCCATAATTATTCCATAAATTGATAAAGATGATACAGCAAAAATATATAGAATGCCGACATTAATATTTGATAGAACTAAATCTTTTGAAATAGGAATGACACTCCATGCTACTAAGGACAAGGCAAAAGAAATCATTGGGGCCAATACAAAAATTACTTTGTTAGAACTAGCAGGAATAATAGTTTCTTTAGAAAATAATTTAATTCCATCTGCTAAAGGCTGCAATAAACCAAAGATACCTACTACATTCGGTCCTTTTCTATATTGAACTGCAGCAATAACTTTTCTTTCTACGTATGTAAGGAAAGCAACTGCTATCAACAATGGAACAATAATCATCAACACATACCCGCTAATAATTAGAGTATTCTGAAAATATATATAAAAGGTTTCATTCATATTTATTATTCTTTTTTGTTAAAAAAGCTTTTGTGCAATTTGCCATATTATTTGAAGCCCTAGTTATAGGGCAAGTTTGATAATAATTACTTATACTATAGTCCTTAGTATAGGACTTAAATTCAAAAGCATCTTCAAGAGCTTCTGTCCAAACTGCCTTTGATACAAAATTTATTCTTGATATCTGAGGGTGTTTTTTAAAAATATGTTCAATTAGTTGGGAATGAGTATTATAAGGTAACTTCAATTTTAATATATCACTTAATGCTCTAAAAACTTTCCACCCATCTACTGCGACACCTTTTTTTTCAATAATTTTTTTTGTAAATTGTGGTCTGCCTTCAATATTTACATACAAAGCCTTTTTTTCTGTAAAGGCAGTAATTGGCAATATTATATCAGCTTTTGATGCTAGTTTATCTCCATGGTGTCCTAAATAAACAATTTTAGTCAATTTTGGATCATGATCAGGTAAATCAAAATCATCTGCTTCTAATAAAAATAATAATTTAATTTTTTTCTTTAAAATTTTTTCTTTAATCAGATTTGTATTTAAACCCTTTTCGGATGGTATAAAACCTATCTCTAATCCTCCCGTTCTTGAAGCATATGAGCTTAAAATACAAAATCCATTCCAGCTATCATTAATAATCTTACATTCTTGCGCTAAGAATTTTAAAAAATTATGAATTTTTTTACCATCCTCGTTAACAAAAATACTGTCTCCAATTATAAACATAGGAAATTTTGCATCCTTGAAATATTTCTTAATTGTATTTATAAATTTATTATCATTAAGTTTAGCCAGATCATTCCCAAAGCTTTTTAAATCATATGTTAAATCATTTGGTGTACATAAGGATAATATTTCTAACTCTCCTGTTAACCATCTTTGTCTAATTCTTGCATTTAATATTGAAGCTTCTCTTCTAGGATCACATCCTATTATAAATAATTTATCTACTTTATCTATGCCACTAATAGTAGAATTAAAAAGCCAATCAGCCCTGTTATTAATTTTAAAATTAGATCCATTAAATCTACAATCGAGATTATTTACTCCCAAAGTGTTAAGTAAATCTTTAGCAACAAACATTGTTTCAACATCTGTTAAAGCTCCTGAGATAGCTGCTATCTCCTCAGTAATATTTTTTTTTATAAGTGTAGCCACTTCTTTAAGTGCTGTTTGCCAATTAATAGGTTCAAGTTTTGACTTTTTATTTCTTGCATATGGCTTATCTAGCCTTTGAAAATTTAGTCCATCATAAGAAAATCTGGTTTTATCTGAAATCCATTCTTGATTAATCTCTTCATTTAATCTAGGAAGAACTCTTTTTATCTCTCCTCCAAATTCATCTACTCTTATATTTGACCCTAATCCATCACTTATATCTATAGTATCATGATGAATTAATTCCCATGACCTTGCTGTAAAAGCATAGGGCTTTGATGTTAAAGCCCCTACAGGGCATAAATCAATGATGTTACCAGATAATTCACTTTTAATACCTTCTTTAACAACTGAAGCTATTTCCATATTTTCACCTCTATGAATAGCTCCTAGCTCGTGTGTGCCTGCTACTTCATCAAGAAACCTTATACACCTAGTACAATGTATACACCTAGTCATTACAGTTTTAACTAAAGGTCCAAAGTTTTTATCATTTACTGCTCTTTTTCTTTCTTCAAACCTGCTGTAAGACTTACCATAATAAATTGATTGATCTTGCAAGTCACATTCACCTCCTTGATCACAAATAGGACAATCTAAGGGATGATTAATTAATAAAAACTCCATAACACCTTTTCTTGCTTTTTTAACTTTTTCAGAGTTAGTAGTAATTTTCATGCCTTCTGCTATAGGCATGGCGCATGAAGCAACTGGCTTTGCAGAGTTTTCAACTTCTACCAAGCACATTCTACAATTGCCTGCTATAGACAATCTATCATGAAAGCAAAACCTTGGAATTTCTTCTCCTGCAATCTCACAAGCCTGCATTACAGTTGATCCCTCTGGGACCATTATTTCTATGTTGTTTACTAAAACCTTTTTCATTCTGCTGACTTTAATATTTTATTATTGATAACTTTACTTTCCAATTCTTTTCTGTAATGTCTAATAAGTGCCTGAACAGGCCAAGCAGCAGCATCACCAAGTGCACAGATAGTATGATTTTCTACTTGAGAACAAATATCCTCTAATTTATCTATATCTTCATATTTTGCTTCTCCTTTACAAAGTTTTCTCATAATTTTCAATATCCAACCAGTTCCTTCTCTACATGGAGTACATTGCCCACAACTTTCATGATTGTAAAACCTCGAAAACCTTGTTATTGCTTCGATAATATCTGTTGATTTATTCATAACTATTACTGCTGCTGTACCTAAACCACTTTTTACTTCTTTAAGTGCATCAAAATCTAAACTTAAATTATCACACATAGAGGCAGGTACTAATGGTGTAGATGAACCACCAGGAACCACAGCTTTTAGATTATTCCATCCACCTATTACTCCACCACAATGCTTCTCAATTAAATCTTTAAGGTTAATACCCATTTCCTCTTCTACAGTACAGGGACTATTTACATGCCCTGAAATACAAAAAAGTTTAGTTCCAGTATTATTTTCTTTTCCTAACCCTGAGAACCAATCTGAACCTCTATTAAGAATAGCAGGCACTACGGCCACAGTTTCTACATTAGAGACGGTAGTTGGACAGCCATAAAGCCCAACATTTGCTGGAAAAGGAGGTTTTAACCTTGGCTGACCTTTTTTACCTTCTAAGCTTTCTATCAGAGCTGACTCTTCTCCGCATATATAAGCACCTGCACCTCTATGAATGAAAACATCTAAATTGTAGTTAAGGTTGAGTATATTTTTCCCTAGCAGGTTATTTTTATAGCATTCATCAATAGCTTTTTGTAAAGTTAAGTATTCATTATAAAATTCACCTCTAATGTAAATATATGCAGTATTAACCTCCATTGCCACAGAAGCATAAAGAATGCCTTCTAAAAGCTTGAATGGTTCATTTCTAATAATTTCTCTGTCTTTACAGGTGCCAGGTTCACTTTCATCTGCATTAACAATAAAATAATTAGGTTTAAAAGTTGATTTAGGAGGCATAAAAGACCATTTCAGCCCTGTAGGGAAACCTGCTCCACCACGGCCTCTTAGACCTGATTTTTTTACTTCATCAATAATCCATTCTTTACCATTTTTTATAATTTTTTTTGGATTTTTCCAGTCTCCTAGTTTTTGTGCTACATTTAAGCCAAAACCATGCTGTCCATAAAGGTTTTTAAATATTTTATTTTTTTTATCTAACATACTTTTTTATGCTGAAGAAATTGGTTCAGCTCCTTTTCTTTTTGAATTTTGTGGTCCTGCTAAAATATTTTTTCCTTTTCTTAAATCATTAATTAAATTTAAAAAACTTTTTACATCTAAATC
>CACHHO010000059.1 GCA_902579545.1 Rhodospirillaceae bacterium
AATGAGCAAAAAGGCGTAGTAGACATTTTATTTTCTTTAATTTTTTTAAGAGCTAGATTTTTATAGTAATCAAGTTTATCCCAATCTGCGCAGTAAAGTTTTGAATAACATACAAAACCATAGGCAAACTGTGTATCTTTATTAAACTTTAAAGCTTCTAGGAAACTATCTCTTACTTTATCAAATTCATTTATGCCCGAATATGCTAGGCCTTTATTTTTATAGCCTGAAGAAATTGATTCATTACTATAACTACTTTTTTTGTATATGCTGATAGACTGATCAAACATTTTTATAGCATTATCATATAAATTTTGACTTAATAATATTATACCTAAATTTAAGTAGGCATTTCCATTTAGAGGATCTAATTGAATTGCTTTTTTTAAATAATCCATGGCTTTTAGAGGCTCTTTATTTTCTATATAACAAGCTGCTAACGAAGATAAAGTTACTGAATTATTAGGATCTAATTCATATGAAGTATAATAAGACTTCAATGCATTTTCTTTTTTTCCTAACTTAAAATAGGCATTTCCTAAATTTAAGTGGCCATTTGTATAATGAGTATTGATTTGCAAACCTTTTTTATAAAAACTTATTGCCTCATTAATATTGTCTAATTTGATAAGGTTATCACCAATATCACAATAAAGTTGATAAATAGTTTCATCTATTTTTAAAATATCTTTATATATTTTAATAGATTTTTTATATTCATGTAGTGCTGTTAGTATTTTTGCTTTAATAGTAAGTGTATTTAAGTAATCTTTATCATTAGTGGTTCTTTTGGGGTGTAAATCTAGAGCTTTTTCTATATTAGCATATGCTAAAGTTGGATTCCCGTTTATTAGAAAGCACTGTGCTAAGTTTGTTAAATTAGTGTAATTATTTGATTGTTCTTCATTATTTAACTTTAATTCCTCAATATAATTATTTAATAAATTTTCTCTTTTATATAAAAGGATCATATTTTTGAAAGCATCATTAAAATCTGGTGAAACTTTTAAGCTTTCCTTATAGCAGGCTATTGCATCATTATTTTTATTTAGTCGGCTAAGTATTCTTGCTCTTTCATACCATAACATGCATTCCTTGGGGTTATTTTCACAAAGTTCTTTTGATAACAGATCAGCTTTATTTAACTTACTTGTAATTAGATATATTTGCAGCAGATATCTTTCTGCCTCTAGGTCATTTCTGAAAGATTTTAGATATGCAACAAAAATATTTTCTGCAATATCATATTTTCTAATATCAAAATGTATAACTCCTAAATTAAATGAAGCATCTTTATGATCACTTTTCAGTTCTAACACTTTTTTATAACTATTAATTGCATGATCATAGTTTTTTAAATTCATTTCTATGCAACCTTGTAGATAGTAAAGTCTGTAATCAGCTTTGTTTATTAAAGTTAGGGAATTTAATTTATTAAGAGCAAGTTCTTTTTTATTTATTGTATTAAGTAAATTACTATAATCTAAAATTATGTCGCAATTATAGGGAGATATTTTTATTGCTTCTTCAAAATTCTCTATTGCTTGATTCAGATTACCAGATTGTATGTATGCATAGGCCTTAAGATGAAAAACTTGAGAATTTTTGGGAAATTTTGCACTTAATACATTAAATATGTTTATTGCTCTTTCTGTATTGCCTTTAGCTAATAAATTAGATGCTTGAGCTAAATTTTGATCATAAAATGTATTGTTCATAATAAATCCTTAAAGCTATATAAATAATGCAATCTGTATGCCATCAAAATACTATTAATAACCAAACATTTTTTTTATTATTGCTAAACATTTTTTATATATGTCGTTCATATTTTCAGGTTGATTTGTTTAATATAGAAATCTGAAAGGTTTGGAAAATATGTCCTCTTTAGCAATTCTTAATAGTGGAGCTTTAATGGCAAGTAACTATGCTAGTAAAGCACAAACAGAACTTAACAAGTCTATTGCTAGAATTTCTACAGGAAAAAGAGCCATGTATGGTCAAGATCCTGCAGGACAGGGGATAGCAGATTCCTTAAACTCAAAATCTAGAAGTTGGAATGTAGCAGCAAGAAATGCTGAAGATGGTATTTCAGCAGCTCAGATAGCTGAATCTTCCTTAATGGAAATAGCTTCTTTAGCACAAAGATTAAGAGAAGTTGCTATACAAGCTGATAATGCATCTATTCAAAGTGATGCTGATAAAACTGCCTTAGATACGGAAGCAGCAGCTATATATGATGCAATTGATGCTATTATAGAGACTACTAAATTCAATGGTGTAGATCTTTTAGGTTTTTCTGTTAAGTCTCATCAAGTTGCTGTAGCAGATGATGGAGGATCAATACATTTTAAAACTAGTAATGGTTTTACATCAGTATCTGACTATAATGAGGCAGCCGGAGCAGAAGTTACTGCTGATATAATTTTATCTGAAGTAGCTACTGATCTAGGCAATCTGGCAGCTGGTATGTCTGCTTTTAAAGCAAGACAAGCTGTAGCTTATTCTGCCTCTGCTAATTTAGCAGCAGCAGCATCTAGAATTGAAGATACGGATGTAGCTCGTGAATCAGCAAACTTAACTAGAATGTCTATATTAAATCAATCGGCAATGGCAATGGTAGCGCAGGCAAATAAAGCTACAGGAGCTTTTTTAAATATTATTAACTCATAACAAAAGGAATAAATTATGACAAGTGTATCAAACGTTGCAATAGGAGCAAGAATGGCAGGAGCGGCTGCTGCTAATGCAAGACATGGAATGAATGAAGCAATAGCTCGTTTATCCACAGGTAAAAGATCAATGTACGGTGGTGACGCTGCTGGTCAAGCAATGGCAAATAGTATTGGTGCTAAAGGTAGATCTTATGCTGTAGCTGCTAGAAATGCTGAGGATGGTATTTCAGTTACTCAAACATTAGAGTCTACTTTGATGGAAATTGCTTCTTTAGCACAAAGACTGAGAGAGGTAGCAATACAAGCTGATAATACAGCTATTCAAAGTACTGCTGATGGTACAGCATTAGATGCTGAAGCAGCTGCAATAACAAAAGCAATAACATTAATAGTTGAAAAAACATTGTTCAACGGAGTAACTATAGTTAGTTCTGCTGATATTGATATTGCGTTTGGTGTAACTGATGCTGGTGATGCTGTTACATTATCATCACAATTAATCGTTGATAAAAGTGGTACTACAGCCGCTGCAGGTGCAGAAACTGACGCTGACGCAATTTTAGATGATGTTGCTGAAGCTTTAGGAAATGCTGCTGCTACAATGACAGTTCTTAAGGGAAGACAAGCTGTTGCATATGCAGCTTCTGCTAATATGTTAGCTGCTGCTTCTAGATTACAAGACACTGATTTTGCTGCTTCATCAGCAAATTTAGCTAAGTTTTCTATTTTAAATCAATCAGCAATGGCTATGGTAGCTCAAGCTAACCAAGCACAGAGTGCTGTATTAGCAGTCTTACAGTAATAAAAGACTATGTAAGTAGTGTAATATTTTACATTGTGTCAAATATTACACTACTTACATACAACATCTAGTCTAATAACTAGTTTCACACACAAAAAATAGTATTTAAATTGGCATTTAAATTGCAGTTATCCACCTATGAAAAATAAAAATTATATAAATTTACATAAATTATTTGGCATGAAGATTGCTAGAAGAGGTTATTAAGGAGGTTTAAATGCCAGTACAAAATCCAGGTGTAACAGGACTTTTCGCTTTACACAATCTGCATAAAACAGAAAGAGCTATGGGTACGTCTATAGAAAGACTTTCTTCAGGAAAAAGAATAAACCATGCCGGAGACGATGCAGCAGGAGGTGCAATTGCTGATAGAATGACAGCTCAAATTAAAGGTCTTAATATGTCAGTTAGAAATGCTTCTGATGTTTTATCTATGGCACAAGTTGCAGAGGGAGCATTAGATGAATCTTCCAAAGTACTACAAAGAATAAGAGAATTAGCAATTCAGTCTGCCAGTGATTTAATGAATGGAGAAGAAAGATTATATCTTCAAACTGAAGCTAATCAATTAATTGCCGAATTAGATCGTGTAGCAAGAGACACTACTTTTAATGAAATTGCTGTTTTAGATGGAACGTTTGCAGATAGAAGATTTCAAATAGGTGCTAAAGAAAGAGAAGCAGCTACAGTTTCTATAGGAAATTTAAGAACCGAAAAAATTGGTAACCATACTGTTAGAACCAGCGCAATTTCAGGAGAAGCTAATTTAGCAACTGCTGCAGTAAGAGGTACTACTGACCAGGTTGGTGATGAGGATTTTACTATTCATGGACTGCTTGGTTCTA
>CACHHO010000060.1 GCA_902579545.1 Rhodospirillaceae bacterium
TCATAAAAACATTTAACTATATTTAATTTTAAATATCTACAATAAGTTAGTATTAGCTTCCTATGTAATGTAACACACATAATCTATTCCTTTCATAAAATCTATGTTCAAATAAAAAAATACCCTGCCAATTGCCTATGCTTAAATTCTTATTTAATATACTTAATGTAAGGTTAGTATTTGTTAATGCTGTTTTAATATGTGCAGGCATGTCGTCTTTGCCCTCTGTTGAATGAAAATAATTACCTTTTAAAGGCGCAATTTTCAAAAAATAACTTTTTAAGTCTTTTAGTACATTAGGATCTGCATTTTCTTGAATTAATAAAGAAGCGCTTGTATGTAATATACTTATATTTAATAAGCCCGTATTTGCATTAATTTCTTCAATCCAATTTAAAACCTTTTCTGTTATTTCATATAAGTCTATACCTTTAGTTTTAAGTCTGATTTCTTTAGTAAATTGATGCATTTGAGTTAGTTTATTATTGCTTGATAAACTAAGTTTCTTAACAATAATCTAAATTTCATTCTATTAGTTACTGACTGCGTCATAGAGACTACAATTAACTCTTCTTTAGGGTCAATCCAGAAGTATGTTCCAGCATAACCGGCCCAGAAGTATTCTCCTTCTGATCCTGGCCATGATGATAATCCATTAGATTCTCTTACAGCAAAACCTAACCCAAAACCATATCCTGGACCAGGCAAATACAATTCTGTATCTCTGCTAATATTAGATCCTAGATGATTAGAAGTCATATACTCAATTGTCTTTCTAGATAAAAAGTTTTTATTATTTACTTTACCTAAATTTAATAACATCGTACAAAATTTCATGTAATCATCTATTGTAGAAACTAGCCCATGTCCTCCTGTAAAGAAGTTAGGTTTCTTCTTTATATTAATTAATTTGGGCTGACTATCAATAAAAGGTTCTGCTATTCTATTCCACTTTGACTCTTCAACAAAAAAAGCTGTATCTTTCATGTCTAAAGGCATAAAAATATTATTTTTTAAAAAATTATCTAAAGAAGTATTTGAAGACACTTCAATAACTCTTCCCAAAACCTCTATAGACCTTCCGTACTCCCATGTAGTTCCTGGATGGTAAGCTAATGGATACTTTGATAATTTCCTGACATACTCATCTAGAAATATTTTTTCTAAATTCAATTTGCCTATCTCAGATAATCTTATCCTTTCCTTTGCATGAGAATTGCCAAAACTTCCATATGTTAAACCTGATGTATGTGTAAGTAAATTATGTATTTTAATTTTTCTATCAGCTTTAACTATTTGTTCAGATACTTCATTATTATTTATTTTATTTTCTACTGATACATTCATATTTGTAAAATCTGAAATATATTTATCTATATTTTCATTTAAGTATAACTTACCTTTCTCATTTAAAATCATTGTTGCTACACTAATAATCGGTTTAGTCATAGAATATATTCTAAAAATTGAGTCCAATGACATAGGAATTTTCTTTTGAGGGTCTTGAAGACCAAATGCGTTTTTATAAACTACTTTTCCATACCTAGAAATTGCAATCGTAGCTCCAGGAATTTCACCATCATCTATAGCCTTATTAAAAACCTGATCAATTTTTTTAAGTTTATCAATAGAAAATCCATACTCTTCTAAATTAGTAATATTAACTTCTTTTGCACAAGTATATTGAACTATAATTATATATAAAAAGAAAGATAATGAGAAATTACATAATAACATCTTTATAAAAAATTTATATATATTCATAAAATATCCCTATTATATAAATTAAAAATAAACCACTATTAAGAACCAATAAAGAATTCTCTTTCCACAAGTATGCAGTAATAGCTAATAATCCATTTCCAAACATAAAAAAGAAATGATGCATATATAGTTCTGGGGCAAGACTAGCTAATAATGCTCCTAAAAGTATAGATAAGCTTGAGAACCAAGCTAAAAATTGATATGGTTTTTTTTTATTGCTTTTGATATTTAACATAATTAATTATTATTAAAAAATATAATCTATTCAAATACTATAAAATAAATGCATAAAAACTAAAAGTAATTAGAAAAAATTAAAACATAAAAATAATTTGTGTTTTAAAAAAATATATTTGTAAACTTTTATTAATTCAAGTAATTTTAATAGAGTTACAAATGCCTTCGATAAGGCAAATTAAATGATTAAAATAAATTTTAAAAACAACTTTTTTTTTTATAATAAAATCATCAATGTATAAAATAAAAAAATAGTTAGCTTAACAATTAGAAATTGTAAGCATGGGTATTTTATAAGGATTCAATCACCAAAATCTGCTAATTAACTTTATTTAGACAGTTCAGTTTTAATGATTGGATATTCTAACTTATTACATACTATAAATTTATCATTAGTTATATTTGATAAAAATTTTATATTATCATCAGTATCAACCTCCATATACTTAAATTCACTTTTAACTTTAGTAGTCAAATACCTTTGACAATCATTGCTATTTTTAAAAGCAATTGGAAGCAATTCAGGAGGTGATCCTAAAAAAGTAGTATAAATTATAATTACAAAATACCCCATTATTTTAAAGTATACCTTCCACTGCCTTAATCGCAGCAGCTGCACACTGTTCATCTTCATCTGCTGTTGCACCACTTATTCCTATTGCTCCTAGTAAAACTCCATCTTTAGTTTTAATAGGCAGACCCCCAGCAAAGGCAACTATATCTTTTGAAAAAGCTAATCCTGGTATAATACCCCCCTTTTTATCTTTTCCTTAAACTAATTCTTCGATTAATCTAGTAGGAAAAGGAATACCAGCTGACGATATTGCTTTTTTTGTTGCTATATCTATACTTAATAAGAAGGCATCATTTTGTCTTCTAAATAAAACTAAATCTCCTCCAGCATCAACTATAGCTATGTTAATTGGTGCATATCCACTCTTTTTCTGGTCTGCTTCACATGCATCAGCCATTACTTTCGCCATAGAAAGATTAATAACTGGTTTAGACTTTAAAGCATGTCCATCAGCAAATAATACAAAACTTAAAGGCAACATAAGTATTAATAGTAAGATTTTATTTTTCATAATTTTCCTTTCATATTTATGAGGATGATATTCATTCTCATAATATAATATAAAAAAACAAATAGTAAAGCATTAAATATATAAAGATAATTATTAAGAAAATACTTAAATTACTTTAGAATATTAATAACTATTTTAATCCAATCTAATATTGTATGAATTAAATATTAACTATATAAATATCTAGAAAGTGTTAAAATTTATTCTTAGTAATAAATAAAATGTATATGTAATGACTCAAGTTGGTAGACCTAGTATAAATAAAACTTTTATTTTAAATAAAAGTTTAGAAATTTATTGGAAAGAAGGTTTAGACAAATATTCATTTAATGAAATTATTCAAAAAATAAAAGTTTCAAGAACTACAATCTATAAACTTTTTAGTAATGAAGCTAATTTTCAGTATCAAACTTTAATGCTATATAATAAAATAGTTATAAAAGAATGGACAGCTAAGATTAAAAAAACTAATGAAGTTTTACCATTATTGAATGATATGATACAAGGTATAATTGACAACAAATATACCCCTTGTTTGTATAATAGAGCTAAGTTAAATAAGAACTTACTTTCTCCTAAAAGTTTAAACCTAATAAATAACATAGAAAGATTGATGTATAAAACATGGTTAAATATAATCAAAAAAAATTTAAAAAAAAAATCTATTGAAGACCCAAAGAAGTTGACATTTTTTTTGCTTTCTCAAATTACACTCTTAAACAACCTAAAAAGAAATAATGCTAATAAAGAAGAACTGTCAAGTATAAGAGATATTATAAACTCTAAATTATCACAGGACCTATAATAAAAAAAAATAGTTATAGTTTTACTTTTAAAAAAAAACTAATATTGATAAAATAAACATATGAAAGATAAAGTTTCAATTCAATATATTAGAGATACAAAAAATACCAAAGAAAAGTTGGTATATGTATCCGTTACTGATTATACATCAGCAAAATGGGCTGAAATGGCTGGAGTAGATGT
>CACHHO010000061.1 GCA_902579545.1 Rhodospirillaceae bacterium
TTTGGAATGCCTCACGATTTGTTATTAAATCTAAATATCTTTGAATGCCAGTCATATCAGAGTTAACGCATTTTAAGTTATTTGACATAAATAAAGCATGTCCTAACATAAAATCTACTCCGGAAAGCTCTCCAATTAAATACTCATTACTAGCTAGAAGTTCGTTTACAGGCAATAAAGATTTTGAAAGTAAATTTTTAGCTTGCCTTAATACTTCTTCATTTCTTCTTTCTTCAGGTAATATTAGTGTATGAACGACAATGGCATTCATAGGGGGCATAACCATACCTTCGCAATAATGAAACCATTGTAAGTACTTTGGAAAAGCGTCACTATTAACATTTGGCTTTAGATCCCCACTACTATGCCTTGCAATAATATACTCTATAATTGCGCCAGATTCGTAAATTATAATATCACCATCCTCTAAAACAGGAACTCTTCCAAGTGGATGCCTTTTTCTATGTTGTTCAGATTTTAACTCAGACGGGTGAAACTTAATTTTATTAAGTTCATATTTTAACTTTAGTTCTTCTAAAAGCCAGAGTATTCTCTGTGCTCTAGAGTTACTGGAGAAATGTAATAATAACATAATTTATAATATCCTATTTTTATTTATATAAAAGATTTATTTATCCGGGTCAATATATCCTGATAGACCTCGAACATTTTCATTAAATTTTAGTCTTTTGTGTATGGGTGGAAAAGCTCTCTGTCTACAATTTTCCCTTTCACAAGTTCTGCAAGATAGTCCAGTAGGTACTGCATTATTTAAGTCTAGATTATCCGCATAAATACAGTCTTTACTGTAACTAAGATCAAAGCCCAAACCTATAGAAAAAAAAGTTTCTGGAGAACAATAATTTCCAATTCGTTTACTCACAGTCCTAGCCAAACAAACAAATGTTGTTCCATCTAACATTTTTGATAGTTGTACCTTAATTTTACCAGGACTTAAAAATGCTGAATAGACATTCCATCTAGGACAAGCAACAGAGTATCTTGGTATTTTTAGGCCGGATAAGGTAAATCGTTTTGAGACGTTACCTGCAATATCTACTCTCATAAAATGAAACGGTATTCCCATTTTATTAGGTTTCTGTAAAGTAGTAAGTCTATGACATACTTGTTCAAAAGAAGCATCAAATCTATTTGATAGAATATCAATATCATATCTGTATTTTTTAGCTGCATTCCAAAATTGATCGTATGGCATAATTAAACATGATGCAAAATAATTTGCTAGAACTGTTTTTCCCAGAGCTATAGTGTTTGTATCTGAGATACCTTCAAGTTTTAACCTTTTTTCAATAGCACTTTTGGCAGTTAAAAGCCCTATTTGGTGGGCCATTAAAAATTCAGTACTTTCTCTTGATAATGTGTTTGAAATTTTTAAAAGATTTTGTTCACTTATAAACTTTTTAATAAAATTTTCATTAGAACTTTTGTCTTCTAAATCTACTTTAATATTAAAATTTTTTTTCAAATAACTTATCATGCTAATTAGCCTATTGCCTAAGTTAAAATCTATATTATTTGAAACATTTTCAGCAACTTCTTCAATATCTGAGAAGTAATTATTATTTGATTGTAGCATATCTGAAATTATGTCAGCACTAGACTTATCTGAACCTACTGTATCAGAAATTTCTTGCTTAACCGATATCATCTGATCCGCTAATTCTGCTAAGTCCTTTTTATTTTGCATATACTTATCATAAAGTGTTCTTACAGCATCTCCTACTATAGGCGAGTTTATAGAAAAATCTTTTATATCATTATTTTTTAATTCATGCTCTTCAAATATATTATCACTAAAAACATCCATGAGATCAGAATTTAATTGTTTATTATAATCATTAGTAAGTTCAGTAAGTTCTATATTGAAAATGGTTGCAACTTTTAAAAGAAGCGGAACCGTTATATTTCTTCGATTATTTTCTATGAGATTAATGTATGCTACAGAAATTCCTAACTGATTGGCTAGGCTTTTTTGAGTAATACTTTTTTCCCTTCTTAATCGCCTAATTACTATACCTATATTTGAACTTATTTCCATATTTACAAAAATTTACATGTTTACAAAATTTAACTAATAAAAATTAACAAAAAAAAACTTATAATTCAACTTTTTTACTTGATTTTTGTAAAATAGTTTACTATTATACAAATAAGAGTTTAGTAGCATAATCATTACTCCTCCCTAGTAAACAGTCTTATTGATACTAAACTCTTTCCTTTAAAAATTTTTTTAAATCTGCATAATAGTATTATATGGAAAATAATTTTGAAAAAAAAACTAATAAAATAGGAAACTTTTTAGTTAGAGGGTTTCATTATCTAGCACTGTTTGCAATTGGTTCGGCGATAGTTTGGTCAGCATTTTTTACCTTTTTAGACCTTGCTGAAAAAACCTCAGCTAGTATAGAAGATATATTGTTATTGTTTATATATCTAGAATTAGGCGCAATAGTAGGAATATATTTTAAAACAGACCACATGCCAGTAAGATTTTTAATTTATGTAGCAATAACTGCATTAACAAGAATGTTATTAGAATTTTTAAATAAATGGCACGATTCTAAAATAGAAGAGATACATTTTGAAATACTAACAATATGCGGGGGCATTGTTCTTTTAGCCTTGAGTATACTTGTACTTAGGTATGCTTCTCATAACTACCCTTCTAAATCTGATAAAAATTAATATTTGTTCTATTTTTGTTCTTGTACAAGTTACGTTTATTAATATAATTTATTAATGGATAATTATGATTTATATAAGATTTGGTATGTTATTATGAAGGCCTTAGAATATGGTCCTCTCAAGAAGGATATTGTTCACTTAGATCAAATTATAGAAACTAAAGTAGCTCACCATCATATAAAATATAAAGGTAAAAAATTTTATGTAAAAATAGTAAATAGATCTTGAATAGATTTAATTTATAGCTACTATATATAGTATGTTTAAACTTTTATTCAAAGTTTTAATTTTGTTTATAATCAGTAATTATTTAGCAGCAGACTCTCATATTATAAAAGAAGGCCAAATTATAAAAAGCAAACCTTACTCTTTAAATGAGACAACATTGATAGTTAATAATTCAAACAAAATATATATTTGTAGTATTGTAGATAGGTTAACTAAATGCATACTGTCAGATTATAGAAATAAACTTAATTAGAATTTTTATTAAATTGATTATTCAGTGAATCAAATATACTGTCTAATCTATCAGAATTAGAACAGTCAGCTATTAAATTAGTGTTATAATTAACTTTTACAGGTATACTAGTAAAATGAAAGCCTGGATATTTTTTATTAACTTCCAATTTTATTTTGCTTGATCTTTTTAAAAACATTTCTGTTTTCTTGTCTGTAAATACAGCAACTTTATTAGATGGTATACTTCTGACCATGAAAGCGTCATCATATAGTTCGCATTTATTTATCAAAGTAATTTGAACTTTAATAACTTCATTATTATATTCATTTATCGCTATTATTTTATTAATAGCAAATATTGCCACAACTAATATTAATAATACAAATGATAACTTATAAAACATTTACTAAAGTTTTATACAGTTTATGTTTAAAATCAATAGTTGTAAGTCATAATTTCTTTATTTTTACTCTCTGCAAATTGATAAGATTTAGCAATTAGATTTGCTATAATTTTTCTTTGATTTACAGGTAAATCATTTAAAGCTTTATCTAACACACACTTACCATTAATGTATGCTTGGGAAAATTCAGAGTTATTGCCCAACCAAATACTCACTTCATCTTCT
>CACHHO010000062.1 GCA_902579545.1 Rhodospirillaceae bacterium
TAAGGATCCTTTTGCATCATCAATAGTTTTTCCATGTTCCTTAGATACCATCTCTGCTATTCTTTCTGAGTTGTCTTCTAGAAGTTTTTTATAATTAAACATAATAGTAGCTCTCTTTGCCGGAGTGGTATATCTCCATTTTTCTAGTACATTCAATGAACAGTCTATTGCCTTTTTCACTACATTTGAGTCCCCTAATGCAACTTTAGAAACAACCTCACCTATAGCCGGATTATAGACATCACCTTCTCTATTTCCTCCTTCTACATCACTTCCATTTATATAATGCTTAATTAACTCCATCTAAACCTCCTACATTCTCAAATAAATAAATACAACATAAATAGCATAAGAAATCAATATTCCAAAAATTAGTTTTCTATTTAAGTATTTTAAAAATAAGGATATTAATACAAAAATAATGGTTGAAAAAATTAAATAATACACGTCAATCTTATCTAAAATATTTTTGGTATTTATAGGAGTAATAACTGATGCTATTCCTGTAATAGCTAGCAAATTAAAAAGATTTGAACCTAATATAGCTCCCAAAACAAAACTTATTTGTCCTCTATATGCAGCCGCCATTGAAGTTACTACTTCAGGAATAGAAGTACCTAATGCTACAACAGTAAGACCTATAATTGTTTGACTTATTCCTAATAGGCTAGCAGTAATCACAGCACCCTTTACTAATATTTGAGCACCTAAAATAATCCCAAATAAGCCTAAAAAAGAAAAAATTACGGATCTTTTTAAACTTATATTTTTTTCTATTTCTTCAGTATCCACTTTTCTAAGACCTCTAGAAGCTTGAAATAAAATAAAAGTTATGTAAGAAAGCAACAAAAAAAGCATCAAAAAACCTGATATATTATTAAAAACACCTAAAAAAAGTGTTATATAAATATATAAAAAAGTTGCTATCAAAAGATAAATGTTATCTACAATTTTCAGGTCAGAACTTTTAGGGATTCTAATTAAAAAAGCTAGAGGAAGTGCAAACAGAACATTAGCTATATTAGATCCCACTATATTTCCTAGAGTGATTCCTTCGTATCCTTTAAGAGCAGAATGTAATGAAATTGCTAATTCTGGAGCAGAAGTTCCAAAGGCCACTAAAGTTAGAGCTATTATGAAAGGCTGAACTTTCATATGATTGGCAAGAGATGTAGAGCCAGCCACCAACCAATTACCACTAAAATACAGTAATAATATGCCAAATAATAGGTATAAAGAACCTATCAATTCTTAGCCAGTATTTTTTGTTTTATTTTAGAAATAGCTTTGGCAGGATTAAGTCCTTTTGGGCAGGTCTTGGTACAATTCATAATAGTATGACATCTATAAAGTTTGAATGAATCTTCAAGGTTATCTAACCTATCTTTAGTTGCCTCGTCTCTACTATCAGCTATCCATCTCCAGGCTTGTAAAAGTATTGCGGGCCCTAAATACTTATCCCCATTCCACCAATAACTTGGACAACTAGTTGAACAACAAAAACACATAATACACTCATACAAACCATCTAATTCCTTTCTTTCTTTAGGCGACTGCTTTAGTTCTCTATCAGCCTTCTGAGAGCTTTTAAGCCATGGGTCTATTGAGCTATATTGTTTATAAATATGTTTTAGGTCTGGCACTAGGTCTTTAATAACAGGCATATGTGGTAGTGGATAAATTTTTATATCGCCTTTAACATCATCCACATACTTTGTACAAGCTAATGTATTGGTGCCATCTATGTTCATAGAACAACTACCACACACTCCTTCTCTACATGATCTTCGAAATGTTATAGTTGGATCTATATCATTTTTAATCTTGATTAAGGCATCTAATATCATAGGTCCTGTATTACTTAAGTCTACATCATATCTATCAATCCTAGGTTGCTCAGTATTATCAGGGTCATACCTATAAATTAAAAAGGTTCTTTTATCCTTACTAGATCCTTTTTCATTATGATACTTACCCTTCACCACTCTTGAGTTTTTTGGTAATAATAATTCAACCATCAATAAACTCTAGCTTTAGGAGGGAAAGACTGTACCTCATTAGACATTGCTCTTAGTGTAACAGGTCTTCCACCCATTTTTACTGAATTTTTTTCTAGCCAGGCTAAAGAATGAAATAACCAGTCTTTATCATTTCTTTCTTTAAAATCATCTCTTGCATGAGCACCCCTGCTCTCTTTTCTATTTTCTGCTGACCTCATTGTAACCATTGCCTGCTGAAGTAAATTTTGGAGTTCAATTGCCTCTAATAAATCAGTATTCCAAATCATAGATTTATCCTTAGTTCCTATGTCATTAAAATCTTCAACAATCTTACTCATCTCATTATTTCCCTTTTTCAAACCTTCTCCTGTTCTAAATACAGCACAGTATGACTGCATAGACTTTTGCATTCTTAATCTAATGTCAGCTACAGATGTGTTACCTTTCGAAAACCTTATATTGTCAAATCTATCTAAACAGAAACTTTCAGAATTTTTAGATTTTGGAGGCGTTTTACCATTTGATTTAAATTCTTCTGCTATATGCTTAGCTACACTTCTTCCGAATACCACCAAATCTAGAAGAGAATTTGATCCAAGTCTATTTGCTCCATGAACAGATACACATGCAGCTTCTCCAATTGCATAAAGGTTGGGGACTATAATATCATCTTTTCCATTTAAATTAGTAACAACCTCTCCTGTATATTTTGCAGGTATACCACCCATATTGTAATGACATGTAGGAATAACAGGTATAGGCTCTTTTGTAACATCAACTCCTGCAAATATTTTAGCTGTTTCAGAAATTCCTGGCAATCTATCATTAATAACATTAGGATCTAAATGGTTAAGGTGAAGATGTATGTGATCCGAATGTTTACCTACTCCTCTCCCTTCATTTATTTCCACTGTCATTGATCTCGCGACAACATCTCTAGAAGCTAAATCTTTAGCATTAGGAGCATATCTCTCCATGAATCTTTCCCCTTCTGAATTAGTTAAATAGCCTCCTTCTCCTCTTGTTCCTTCTGTAATCAAACATCCTGCTCCATATATTCCTGTAGGATGAAATTGAACAAACTCCATATCTTGAAGTGGAACACCTGCTCTAAGTGCCATAGCATTACCATCTCCTGTACATGTATGCGCTGACGTAGCAGAAAAATATACTCTTCCATAACCTCCGGTTGCAAGTACTACTTTATGAGCATTAAATTTATGTATAGTTCCATCTTCTAAACACCACGCCACAACACCGGTACATCCATTCTTGCCATCCATGATCAAATCTAATGCTATATACTCAATGAAAAACTCAGCTTTATGTTTTAAGGATTGTTGGTAAAGAGTATGTAAAATGGCATGCCCAGTTCTATCAGCAGCAGAACAAGTTCTGTTTGCAGGAGGACCATCTCCAAACTCAGTAGTCATTCCACCGAATGGTCTTTGATATATTTTTCCTTCTTCTGTTCTTGAAAAGGGAACACCATAATGTTCTAATTCTACTACAGCAGGAATTGCTTCTCTACACATATATTCAATTGCATCTTGATCGCCTAGCCAATCAGAACCTTTTACAGTATCATACATATGCCAATGCCATTTATCTTCTCCCATATTTCCTAATGCAGCACTAATACCACCTTGCGCAGCTACCGTATGGCTTCTAGTAGGAAATACTTTTGTAACACATGCTACTTTTAAATTACTTTCC
>CACHHO010000063.1 GCA_902579545.1 Rhodospirillaceae bacterium
AAACATTTGCATCACACCTTAATGAACCTTCTTCCATATTTCCATCACATGTTTTAGCAAATCTTAAAATACTTCTTAATTTTGTTAAATAATCTCCTGCTTCTTCCCAATCACTTAAATCAGGATAAGAAACTATTTCCATCAAAGCAACCCCTGCTCTATTAAAGTCAATGTAGGTTTTATCAGGAGATTGATCATGTAAAGACTTACCTGCATCTTGTTCTAAATGTAATCTCTCAATTTTTATAGTCTTGGTTTTACTATCACTTGTATCAATCTTTATATATCCTTCACTAACTATGGGATCTTTAAATTGACTAATTTGGTAACCAAGAGGTAAATCAGGATAAAAGTAATTTTTTCTATCAAAAATAGATTTTTTATTAATAGTGGCATTCAAAGCTAGTCCTGTCTTTATAGCTTGGTCAACCGCCACTCTATTTATAACAGGAAGCGTTCCAGGTAAACCAATATCTAATAAGTCTAGCTTTTGGTTTGCTTCTTTTCTAAAACTAGCTTCTCCATTTGAAAATAGCTTTAAATTAGTGGTTACCTGAGCGTGTACCTCTAGACCAATTACAATATCCCATTCACCACTTCTGCCTTTTATTTTTTTTGCATGGTATTCAGACATTTTTAAACTCCTAAAAGTGGCTCACTATTAAATTTTATTTCCTGCTCTAAGGCATATGCTCCTGTTAGCAATAAGTCTTCACGAAATGTATTAGCAATTAATTGTAGTCCTAATGGCCTATTGTTATTGCTTAAGGCTCCTGGTATAGATAATGCTGGAAGTCCTGCTAAACTTGAAGGGACAGTAAAGATATCATTTAAATACATAGAGATAGGATTATCCACTTTCTCTCCTATAACAAATGCATCACTTGGAGCAGTAGGTGTTAAAATAAGATCAACTTGATTGAATGCAATATTAAAATCTTCAATAATTTTTTTTCGTACTTTTTGAGCATGCAAATAATAAGCATCATAATATCCAGAGGATAGAACATAAGTTCCAATAAGCAATCTTCTTTTTACTTCTTTACCAAACCCTTCACCTCTGGTTTTACAGTACATTTCATTTAGGTCTTCAAACTTTTGTTCTGATCTAAACCCATATTTAACTCCATCATATCTAGCTAAATTAGCTGAAGCTTCTGCAGGAGCAATGATGTAGTAAGTAGGTAATGCGTATTTTGTATGAGGAAGTGAAATGTCTACTATTTCTGCTCCTAGGTTTTCCAATTTCTTTTTGCCTATATCCCATAGATCATTGATTTCCGGTGGAATGCCATTAATATCATATTGTTTAGGTATACCTATTTTAAATCCTTTAATACCGCTTTTTAAATTTTTAAACAAATCAGGCATTTTTTCCCTTGAGGAAGTAGAATCTTTACTATCGTATGATACCATATGTGTTAATGCTAAAGCTCCATCTTCAACATTCTTAGTAAAAGGACCAGCTTGATCCAATGATGAAGCAAATGCTATTATTCCAAATCTAGAGCATCTTCCGTATGTGGGTTTTATTCCTACCACACCACAAAAAGAAGCCGGTTGTCTTATTGATCCACCAGTATCAGTACCTAGAGAAAAACAAGTGCCTGAAGCAGCCATTATTCCTGCTGATCCGCCTGAAGATCCTCCGGGCGTAAGTGGATTAGAAAAATCTTTAGTCCATGGATTAATTACATGACCTGAGTTGCAGGTATCACTTGCAGAGCCCATTGCAAATTCATCCATTGTTGTTTTACACAAAACTATTGCTCCAGCATCTTTAAGGTTTTTTGTTACAGTTGACTCATAAGGAGATTTAAAATTTTTAAGTATATTTGAACTTGCTGAGGTTTTATTGCCAGCAGTACAAAATATATCTTTTACAGCAATTGGTATACCCTCTAAAGGTCTTCTTTCTTCCATAGTTTTAGAATCGGCTTGTTTTGCTAAAGTAATAGCATCATCATAAATTTTTTCTGAAATTAAATTAAATTTATCGAGTGAGTCAACTTTCTTTATATAATGGCAAATTAACTCTTCTATAGAGTAATCCTTGTTATTTATACCTTTTAAAATACTTTTAATATCTGATTTTAAGATATCAGTCATACTATTCTATTACCTTAGGAACAGTAAAGTATTCTCCTACTTTTTCTGGAGCATTTGATAAAATTTTTTCTTGTTCTACTGTATTATCCAAAACAATATCTTCTCTTTCATGCAATTCATTTTTTATTACGCTTGTAACGGGTTCGACATTAGAAACATCAACCTCTTTAAGTTCTTCCATCCATTTTAAGATATTAGTTAAATCTTTTGAATATTCTTTTACTTCATTGTCAGTCAATTCAAGCTTAGCTAGACTAGCAATTTTTATGGTAATTTTTTCATCTATCAACATTTTTGTTTCTTATTTTTTTAATTGTGTTAATTTTTTTATTTAGTATGAATCAAATAATAAATACTAATACAATCACACACGATATAAATAATTTCAAGGCAGTATTTAGTCAAGACCGAAAAATTATAGGTTTAGATGTAGGTAAAAAGAAAATTGGTACTGCTATTTCCGATCCAATTAGTAAAATCGCACTAAGTCATAAAACTATTCAAAGAAAAAAGCTACTATTAGATATTATTGAAATAGAAAAAATAATAAAAGTTAATAAAGTATCTTATTTGATTGTTGGGTTACCTTTAAATAAAGATGGAACTAAAGGACCTATTGCACAATCAATTATAACTTTTACTAATAACCTTAACAAACATATTAATTTACCTACTTTATTATGGGATGAAAGGTTTTCAACTATAGGAATTTTACGGGAAATGAAAAAAGCAGGAATTAAAAAAAATAAAATTGAAGATAATATAGATTCTGCTTCTGCAACATGGATTTTACAAAGTGTTTTAGACACCATTTCAAATTTAGAGTTAGAAAATAATGAAAAATAAACATTTATTATCAATCAAAGACCTAAGCATAAAAGATATAAATAAAATTTTATTATCTGCTGAAAAAATTCTTAAACAAAAAAAAACTTCTAAACTCAATAAATTTAGCAATAAAAATATAATAAACTTATTTTTTGAAGACTCTACTCGCACTCTTACTTCTTTTGAGTTAGCAGCTAAACAATTAGGTGCAGGAGTGATAAATATGTCAGTAGCAACATCCTCAATAAAAAAAGGAGAATCACTAATAGATACAGCTATGACTCTTAATGCAATGAACCCTGATATTTTAATAGTAAGACATAATATGAGTGGCGTTCCTTACTTACTTTCAGAAAAAGTAAGATGTTCAGTAATTAACGCTGGTGATGGGAGCAATGAACATCCTACGCAAGCTTTATTAGACGCTTTAACCATAAAAATAAATAAAAAAAGAATATCTGGATTAGAAGTAGCAATATTAGGAGATGTTTTACATAGTAGAGTGGCCAGGTCTAATATTTACTTGTTAAAAAAACTAGGAGCAAAAATTAGAGTAATTGCTCCACCTACTTTATTACCGTCTAATATAGAAGGACTTGGAATAAAAACTTTTAAAAATCTTGAAAAAGGTCTTGAAGGTGTAGATATAATAATGGTGCTTAGAATACAAAAGGAAAGAATGACGGGAACTTATGTTCCTTCAGAAAAAGAATTTTTTAGATTTTGGGGCTTAGATAGAAAAAAATTAGAACTTG
>CACHHO010000064.1 GCA_902579545.1 Rhodospirillaceae bacterium
ATTTAGTTATAATTCAAGAATAGCCAAAAAAAAATACTATTTCAAAGTAAAACTTAAAATAGTTTTATCTAAAGATATAGATTTTGAAGCTACTGGTAAAGCCAAATTACCATATGAAGCTTTAGATATTGCACTATATACTCTAAAAAAAATTTTAAGAAGACACTCAAGAAGAATTAAATATAAGAGTAAAAAAAATAGAGAAATAAGATATCTAAAGGAAAGCTTTTTTATATATAATGATATTAATGATGGAACCTTTAGTAAAAAAGTTAGTTAAAAGGCCATGTATAACCATTGATGAAAATAGTAGTATTGATTTTTTAATTAAACTTTTGAATAAGAATAAAATAGGCTGTATAGTGGTTATATCAGAAAAGCAAAAATTGCCAGTAGGAATAATTTCTGAGAGAGATTTGATCAGAAACTATCATAAAATATTTAAAAATAAACATATAAAAGTACATGAACTTATGACAAAAGATATAATCTATTGCAATAAAAATACTACTTCAAAAGAGTTAATGGAAATTATGTCAAATAATAAAATTAGACATATACCAATAGTAGAAAAAGAAAAATTGTTAGGAATTGTGTCTATTGGAGACGTAGTGAGTCGCGTGATTGAAAACTTTGCAAACGAAACAAAGCTTCTTAGAGAGTATATAAGTAGTTAATACCCAACAAACATAAATCTTATCTATTCTAGCATTAAATAGTTTTTTTTTCTTAATTTAGGCCCATTTAGGAAAAGGATCTTTATATTTAAGAGCACTTTCAAGGTTTATCGTATGGTTTTTAATAAGAAATTCATCAAGTCTATTTTTAATATCATTTTTATTCATCTGACCTTTCAAACCAATGAATGCTATTTCTTGTCTTCTATCTCCATAGCCTTTTACCCAAATTTTATTAATATTTTGTAAAAATATTTCATCATCAGGCCACTTATTATCATCTACCGCTGCCCACCAGCGTCCTATTCCTTGATGTCTAACAAATGCTCCTGCCTGAGAAACCTCTCCTACAAAATCTGGCCTTGAAGATATCCAAAAAAAACCTTTAGCACGAATTACTCCCGGCCACTCTTGATTAAAAAAATCATAAATTTTTTCTGGATTAAATGGTTCACGTGCCTTATATACAAAGCTTATTATACCATATTCTTCTGTTTCTGGTATATGCTCATCTGGATTATAAAGTTCTTGTGCCCAAAGTGGATGGTTTTGAGCTTCTTTTACATTATAAAGGCCTGTATCCATAACTTCCTTCAATGATACATTAGAATTAATAGTTTCGATAATTTTTGCCTTAGCATTTAGCCCTTTAATGATGGCTTTAACCACTTTTATATCTTCTTTTAAAATCAAATCTATTTTATTAAGTAAAATAACGTTAGCAAATTCAATTTGCTCAACTAATAAGTCTACTAGCGTTCTATCATCTTCTTCTCCAGCAACTTCACCCTTATCTTTTAAAAAGTCTGTCGAACTGTAGTTTTTAATAAGATTTGCTGCGTCAACTACTGTAACCATTGTATCAAGTCTACAAACATCAGATAAACTATCTCCTGCTTCATCACGAAAATCAAATGTTGTGGCAACTGGTAATGGTTCTGATATACCTGTACTTTCTATTAGAAGGTAATCATATTTCTTTTCTTTAGATAATTGACGCACCTGCTCTAAGAGGTCTTCTCGTAATGTACAACAAATACATCCATTACTCATCTCTACTAATTTCTCTTCTGAACGCGACAAATCTGCTCCGCCCTTTTCAATTAAGTTAGCATCTATATTAACTTCACTCATATCATTTACAATTATAGCTACCTTTTTTCCTTCTCTATTATTCAGAATATGGTTGAGTAAAGTAGTTTTTCCTGCTCCGAGAAAACCTGAAAGAACTGTTACCGGCAGTTTATTAAACTTATTTTGAAACACTTTACTATTATAATGTTATAACTTGATCCGGAGGGTTGGAACCCAATGCAGTATAAAGTTGTGGAAAACAGCCTGCTTGTACTCCTTCAACTAAGCCCTTTGCCTTGACTTCTCCTGAACCACATTGTTCAAAAGTCCCTTCTGCTAGATTTCTTCTAACAGCACATTGATCACATACCATTAGTAACATACCTTTTTCTTTTGCTATTTTAGCTAAACGCTCACCAACCGGATCATTTTGCCTTAATATATTAATATTATCGTCAAAGAAAAACATTCCTAAAACGTTTACAAGATGAGTATTTGTTTCTAATTGTGGTAAAATCATTGTAGCAAGTTGAAAAGTGCTTGCCATATTATTTCTAAATATATATGCAACTTTCATTTTAAATCCTTTTTTTTAATTTATTTAGTGCAATACTATTGCATAAAAGCAATATAATACTATTATAATATATCACAATGATTATTTAATAATTTTATTATAAAGAGGACTAATATGTCTTTAGTAAAACATATAGAATTAAGTGAATTAGGCACATTTTATACTGACAATTCATATTTAAGCATAGTAAAAAGAAATGAACCTCAAAAGTCTGATAGTTTTTTTAAAGAACTTCTTACTAAACCTTTTAATATTCAAATAAAAGTATTTAAAAACTCTATCTTAGACAATATACAAGATGTATTAAATAACGTTATTGCCAAGAAATTAATTAATAACTCTTTCTATAGAATATGGGTTCGGGATATGGCTAAGATAAGTAAAATTTATTGTAATATATTAAATACCGATAATATCTGCTTTTCTTTAGAAACAGCAAGAAGTTGTAAACGTTTTCATATAGATAATGTTCCTGTGCGCTTATTAGTAACTTATTATGGTATAGGAACAGAATGGATTCCAAGTAATGCTTGTGACTATTCTGCATATTATGATGGAAAAAAAAATAATAAAATAATAAAAGATACTTCTGCAATAAAGTTTATGAAAACCTGGGATGTAGCAGTATTCAAAGGAAATAAATTCAGAGGTAGAGAAGAAGGTATATTGCATCGCACACCAGATGCTGCTCTACATTTACCCTCTCTTTTAATGAGATTAGATAATTCATCTTTTCTGTCATCTTGAAAAAAATCTAATTAGAAAATTAATTTTTCTTGTATATTTTGCTTAGCCAGCAAAAGTATCTAAATAGAATTTTTCCTCTTAATAAAAACTACTTAGTATAGCTATAGAGTCTCTATTAAATTTAAGAATTTTAATTTTATAAATTTTTAAAAAGTTTAATTGGTATAAACTTTAATAATCAACATTATTTAATACAAAGTTAAGATCCTTTACCTCTGCCATCATTGCTTTAGTTTTCTAAGCTTTTATGTGAATTTCAAAAATGATAGTTTATTTGCAAATATGCTTATAAAAACCTTTCGATGCATCATTTAAATAAGTTATTGCATAAGTACACTTTTTTCCTTCAAATTTTTTATATTTTCCAGTAGTTTTAATATAAGTAGCAGTTCCAATACCAGCATTCATATCGGATGATCTATAAAGGATTAGCCCAAAATTGTCTCCTTGATTATCATACGCGTAACAAAAAACATTTAATTCAACTTCATTATTAGGAGAAATT
>CACHHO010000065.1 GCA_902579545.1 Rhodospirillaceae bacterium
TTGTTTTCAAAATTAGTTAAAATTCCTTCTTTAGCCAATATAGTATTTTCTACTTCTTTATTTCTAATATCATGTATTAGAATATTTTGAACGGTGCCATTTTTTGAAACTTTATCAATATATACGGTTAATCCTTGTATTGGATTATGAAATGATCCTGCTTGTAAGGTGGATAAAACAAAATTATTTCTAAGGTCAGATTGAAAGGTTTTAAATGTTTTATAATTATTTGGGCTTATATATACTTCTATTAAGAACAATATAATTGACACTAATATACCAAAAAGTATAGAAGGTAACATTATAAAAAACTTTGACAACCCGAATGTTTCCATTACCAAAATTTCTGACTCAGTCTTAAGTTTTTGGTATGTATATACTATTGCAGCAAAAGAGATTAGAGGTAAAAGAAGCGCTAATATTTTAGGAGCTATAAGACTAACAAACCAAAAATATGAGGATAGAGATAAACCTTTATTAATTAGTTACTGTAAGCGGTTTTTGGGTAAAACAAGGCAACAATGAAGGAAATGATATGATTTATGCTAAAAGTTTAAACTCAAAAACAATGGAATTCAATGATGTAATTGTATTCAAGTTTAATAGAGATTATGAAGTCAAAGAAAGAATTAAAGCAGAGATATCTGAACTACATGATAACTATTGGCTATTAAAAAATACTGAAGTAATTAATAATATTGGCGAAATAGTACTTAAAGATGAAATTAAATTGGGCACGTCTATTACGAAAAATCAGATTAAAGAAGGATTTTCCTCGCCTGAGTCATTATCCTTGTGGAACTTAGTACCCTTTATAAAAATGTTTGAAAATGCTGGTTTTTCTGCTAAAAAACATAAATATCATCTTTATAAATTATTATGCTTTCCTTTTTTGTTAGCCTCTATGAGCCTGCTAGGTGCAAGCTTTAACTTGAATAATTTTAAAAGAAAAAAATCTAGTTATAATATTATTGTGGGCATTATGTCAGGGTTTTTTATTTTTTATATCACCAAAATAATTAGTGCACTTTCAATTTCAGGTAAAATGCCATTATTATTTGGATCCATGCTTCCAATTTTATTACCATTTTTTTTAGGTATTGTTCTAATAATTCATGCCGATGAAAAATAAACACTTATATCACCATTACTTTTTCTTTTTTGTTTTCTTACTATTACAAATCAATAATTTAAGTTCTAATGAGAATTTTTTTATGACAGCTAAGAGTATTAGTAAAAATGATGAAAAAAATATAATTGCTGCTCAAGGAGAAGTAAATATTACTAGTGGGAAAACTAAATTAAAAGCAGATCAAATAATTTATAATATCGAAAAAAAAGAAATTATAGCCTCTGGGAATGTAATTATTTACGACGATAATGGAAACGTTTTTTATGCTAGCAAAGCGAAGTTAAAAGATAACCTCAAAATGAGTTTAATAAAGAATATAGGAATATTATTATCTGATAATTCACGCTTAGCCTCTAGCTCAGCAAGAAGTGTAGAGAAGCAAAATAAAATCATTTACAACAATGTTATATTTACTAAATGTAAAAGTTGTGAAGAGGAAAAAAATAATGAAGTATTATGGAAGTTAAAAGCAAAAAAGGCTACTCATCTTAAAAAAAGTAAAATTATATTATATGAGAATGTTTTTTTAGAAGTGTTTAAGGTTCCTGTTCTTTTTGTTCCTATTTTTTATCACCCTGACCCTACAGTAAAAAGTAAAACAGGCTTTCTTGCACCAAAGATTTCAAATTCAAGTACCTTTGGAACTCTTTTTGATTTGCCTTTATTCTTAAATATTTCAAATACTTCTAATCTAACACTTAATACAAAATATTCATCAAAAGAAGGTATTTTATTAGCAAAAGAATATAATAAAATTAGTAATAAAAGTAACCTTAAACTTAATGCATCGTTAACTAAAGGCAATAAAACTAGACTAAATGAACCCACAAAAAAAGAAATTAGAGGACATTTAGATTTAAAATATATTTATGAAGCAAGTAGGAATTTACGAATAGGATCTAATATAAAAAAATCTAGCGATAAATCATACCTAACTAAATATCGCTTATCTGACGGTGAAACAGTATTAACACAAAATATTTTTTCTGATTACGGTAGCATATATAAAAATATGTCCGTTGATTTATTTAAATTTCAAAGTTTATCAGATGAATATAAAACATCTAAACTACCATTTATTCGACCTCTTATTAAATTTAATTGGAATAATTTATCTAATAATAACAGAAAAAGAAATAAGTTACATAAACTCACTCTAACATCAGTAACAAGAAATAATAATCAAAATGTTGAAGCCTTACACTTTGAGACAAAAAATGAAAGAAAATATTTATATAAAGGTGTTTTATTGAAGGATATTAATAAAATAAATATAGATAGTTATTCTAGAAATGGTACTACAAATAATAAATCTCTTCTGAAGCTATTTCCACAAAAAGGCTTTGATGTAAAATATCCTTTAATATCAGAAAGAAAAAACTCATCACTTTTAGTAGAGCCTGTATTTCAGATTTTCATTAGTCCAGATGATTATAAAAACTATAAAATTAGAAACGAAGATAGCCTTGAGGTTGATTTATCTAGTTCAAACCTTTTTGATATTAATAGATATGCAGGATTAGATAGGATTGAGAGTGGTATAAGAACTAACTATGGTATTATTTTTAAAGAAGTACAAAGTAATGGAGACATAATAGGAGGATCAATAGGACAAAGTTATAACAGTAACCAGCAACAATTATTTAATGAGATGAGTGGATTTAAAAATAATTATTCCGAATTTGTGGGGAGTTTAAATTTAAATAAAAGCAAATATGATATTAAATATGATTTTAGACTATCAGACAAACTTAAAATTAAGAGAAACTCTGTTGAAGGTTCAACTTCATTTATTAAAACAAACTTTAATTTGTCCTATATTCAATTAAAGGCCTTTGCAAGTGCTAGGCATGACGATACTGAACAAATTAATTATAGAGTTTCAAGAAATATAAGTAATAGTTGGAATATTTCATTTTCTCAAGTAAGAGACTTAGCAGGAGCAAAATATTCATCTCCCTTAAGAACTAGTTTTTCGCTAAACTTTAATAATGAATGTGCACTTGTGCAAGTCGGATTTGCGAGAGATAAATCATATGATATTGACATTCCAGCAGAAACTAATTTAAGTTTTAATATAAAGCTATTTGGATTTTAAATGAAAACTATTTTAAAATTAATATTATTGTTGCTTTTTTCATATTGTACCAGTTTAAGTGCAATTAAAATTGAGATTATAGCAAAGGTGAATAATCAGGTTATAACCAACATAGATCTGGAAAATCGCCTGAACTTAGCGTTGGCTATATCTAATTTACCTGGTGATGAAGAAATAAGGAAGCAACTAAAAAGACAAATATTGGATGTTTTAATAGACGAAAATTTAAAAATACAGGAATCAGGCAGGCTTGGAATACTAGTCTCTAGTGACGAAGTTTACGCTGAAATAAAAAGGCTTGAGAGAAACTTAAACTTGCAAACTAATAGTTTA
>CACHHO010000066.1 GCA_902579545.1 Rhodospirillaceae bacterium
TTATCTCCTAGTTTTCATACAATATACAATTTTTTTTATTTTTCAATGATAAAAATTATTAATTATTATTGAAATTTGGGGGTCTTTTATTTAAAAAAGCTTCCATGCCTTCTTTTCTATCTTCAAGTGCAAAGGTAGATTGGAAAAGTTTTCTTTCAAAAACCATACCTTCCTTAAGGTTACTTTCAAATGACTTCAAAACAGCCTCTTTTGCAAGCATCAATATAGGCAAAGATTTTTTTGCTATTTTATTTGCTAACAAAGCAGTCTGATTATCAAGATCATTTAATGGAACTAATTTTGATATTAAGCCGAAATCTAAAGCCTCCTTTGCATCTATAATACCTCCAGACAAAACTAGCTCCATTGCTTTTGACTTTCCAACAGCTTTGACAAGCCTTTGAGTGCCTCCGGCAGCAGGGATCGTTCCTAAATTTATTTCTGGTTGTCCAAATTTCGCATTATCGGCTGCTATTATAATATCGCACATCATTGCTATCTCACATCCCCCACCAAGAGCATAACCTGCAACAGATGCTATTATAGGCTTTTTAAATGTACTTATTTTTTCCCATTTTGCTATAAAGTCTTCTTTTATATGAGATAAAAGTGTTAAATTTTTCATTTCACTAATATCTGCACCTGCAGCAAAAGCCTTTTCACTCCCCTTAAGTATGACAACATGTATATCGTTGTTGCTATTGGCATAATCTAATGCATTTGATAACTCCTCAATTAGTTCATCACATAATGCATTTAAGAATTTAGGTCTGTGTAGCTGTATAATAGCCACTTTATTTTGTTCTGCATATTTTATATTTTTATAATTCAATTTATCCTCCTAAACTAAAAATTTTGACAACCTTTACAATAGAAACTAGATCTACCATTCTGTTTTTGTCTTTCTATTAATCTATTACAATTATAACAAGGTTTTCCTTCTCTATCATATACTTTAAACTCGGTTTGAAAATAGCCTAATTCACTGTCTGTTTTAATAAAATCTTTTATGCTAGATCCCCCTTTTATAATTGCAAGGCTCAATATATCCTTTATCGCAAACATTAAACTAATAAACTCTTTCTTTTTTAATTTATAGCCTTTTTTATAGGGTGAAATTTTTGCTTTAAATAGTATTTCACATGCGTAAATATTACCTATTCCACATATATAACTCTGATCTAACAATATTGATTTTATATTTGCACTCTTCTTCTTAATTGTATCAAAAAGCTCTTGTATAAAAAAATTAATTATCAAAGGTTCTACTCCTAAGTTTTTATAATTAATAATATCTAAAGGAGTTTCTTCTATTTTAAGATATCCAAACTTTCTTACATCATTATAAACAAGACTTATTTTTTTATTAAACTCTATAACTAAGTGATCATGTTTTTTTAATACTATTTCTCTTTCTAAAATAATAAATTTTCCAGTCATGCCTAGATGAAAGTTTAGAGCTAAGTTATTAGAAAATAATATTATGCCATTTTTGCCTCTTCTTATAACTCCCTTTACTTTTTTATTTATAATTTTTCTTATTTTTTTAGGCTCAATGTTATATCTTAATTTCTTATTTATTAACTGAACATCTAAAACTTTTAGATTATTTATCTTTTTAAATAAACCTCTACAAACTGTTTCAACTTCTGGTAATTCTGGCATAATATATAATTTATAATAAATAAAGAAATGAATAAAACAAATTTTGGAAAAAAAATAGTTGCATCAAAAACAAAAAAAATTTTGATTAAAAAACTTTTTAACAGCGCCTCAAAACAGTATGATTTAATGAATGATCTAATGAGTTTTGGGTTACATAGGTTTTGGAAGAAGGATCTTGTAAATAAAATCAAAGGAACCAAACCTAGCGTAATTTTAGATTTAGCAGGAGGCACAGGTGATATTAGTTTTCTATTATCTAAAAAGTTCTCTGATAGTTCTATTATAATTTATGATTTAAGTTTCAACATGATGCAATATTCAAGAAAAAAGAATATAGTTGATAATATATCTTATATAAATGGTTCAGCAGAGCAAATGGCTATAGAAGATAATTGTATTGATTTGATTACTTTATCTTTTGGTTTAAGAAACTTCTCTAATATTGAAAAGGCAATAAAAGAATGTTATAGAATTTTGAAATATGGGGGTAAAATTTACTGTTTAGAGTTTTCTCCTTCTTATAATAAGTCTATAAAAAGTTTATATGATATTTATTCTGACAAAGTAATACCTAAAATAGGAAAAATTGTAGCTAAAAATCAAGATGCTTACCAATATTTAGTAGATTCTATTCAAACCTTTCCTCAAAACCCTGAATTAAAGAATATTTTTAACAAAATTGGTTTTTTTTGTTATAGTGAAACTAGATATTTAGGTGGTATAGCTATTCTAAATATATTTAGTAAAGTTTAAAATGTTAAAAAAAAAAATACTTTTAATAATTACAGGTAGCATTGCAGCATATAAAACTCTTTATCTTATTAGGTTACTAAAAGATCATGATTATGAGATTAATACAATAATGACCTCTTCAGCGAAGAAGTTTATAACTCCTCTATCAGTTTCCTCATTGTCAGGAAACAAAATTTATGAAGATTTGTTTGATTTAACAGACGAGACAGAGATGGGACATATTAATCTGGCAAAAATACATGATTTAATATTAGTTGTTCCTGCATCCGCAAACTTCATTTCAAAAGTTGCTTGTGGTCTCTCAGATGATTTAGCTAGTTCCGTAATATTAGCCACCCGAAAAAAAATTTTTTTCGCACCTTCTATGAATACCAATATGCTAAACAATGAAATTACTCAAAAAAATATCAATAAGCTTAAAAAAATAGGATATAAATTTTTATATGGAAAAAAAGGAGATCTTGCTTGTGGTGATTATGGGCTAGGAAGAATGGCCGAACCCGAAACAATTTTTAAGACCATACATAATGAATTAAGTACTAAGCCATTATTTAAAAACTTAGATGTACTTATCACTGCTGGACCTACTCAAGAACCGATTGATCCAGTTAGGTTTATTAGCAATAAATCATCAGGTATTCAAGGTTATATGCTAGCTAAAGAACTAGTTGATCAAGGTGCTAGAGTTTCTTTAGTTTCCGGACCCACAAACCTAGAAATACCAAAAAATTTAAATAATTTTATTCAAGTTAGAACAGCTGATGAAATGTATAAAGCGTGTTTAAAAAAAATACCTAGAGACTTGTTTATTTCCGTTGCAGCCGTAACAGATTGGAAAACAAAAGTTAATACTGATAAAATAAAAAAAACGAGTAATTTTTTTAATATCAAATTAACAAATAATCCTGATATATTAAAAACTATTTCATGCCATAAGAAACGTCCTAGACTAGTTGTAGGCTTTGCAGCAGAAACTAATAAATTAGAAGAAAATGCCATTAAAAAAATAAAACAAAAAAAGTGTGATGTAATAATAGCAAATAATGTATCAGAGAAAAATAATGTTTTAGGAAGCTCTAAAAATTCTGTAAAT
>CACHHO010000067.1 GCA_902579545.1 Rhodospirillaceae bacterium
TACAGCTTTAGTTGAAATAACTAAAGAAGCTATTTCTCAATTTAAAAAAATATTGCAAAAGGAAAATAATAATTCTTTTGTAAGAATATACGTAGAAAGTGGTGGATGCTCAGGCTTTTCATATAAATTTAGTATAGATAAAGAATTAAATAAAAAAAATGATATTCCTTTATTTAATGAAAATGGTAAGAATATTTTTGTTACTGATAAAATATCTCTTAATTTTATAAAAAACTCTTCTATAAATTGGGAAGAGAGCATTACAAATTCACAGTTTGTTATTGATAACCCTTTAGCTAAATCAAGTTGTGGTTGTGGTTCATCTTTTTCTCTATGACTAAAATACTTCTAGCTACTTGGAATATAAACTCTATAAGAGCTAGACTTCCAGTCCTTTTAAAATGGCTAGAAATAAATGATCCAGATATAGTTATGCTTCAGGAACTAAAAGCTAGTGATAAAGATATACCTAAAGAAGAAATTGAAAATTTAAAATATAATTTTATTTCTAAAGGACAAAAAGCATATAATGGTGTATCGATATTATCTAAATATCCTTTATCTGATATAACATATAATTTACCTTCTTATACTGAAGACTCTCAGGCTCGCTATATAGAAGCATGGGTAAATATAAATAATAGAGGCCTAAGAGTTGCTTCTGTTTATGCACCTAATGGAAACCCAATAAATACTGAAAAGTTTTCATATAAAATTAAGTGGTTAGAGAATTTTTATAAGCATTCTTTAAAATTACTTGATTATGAAGAATTAACTATTTTAGGAGGTGATTACAACATTTGCCCTAATGACATAGATGCAGCAGATGTTAATTTAATTGCTGGTGATGCCATATACCAAAAGCAAGCTAGAAATATTTTTAAATCCATTCTTAATAAAGGTTACAATGATGCATATAGAAGTTTAAACTTAGATGATCCTGGTTTTACATATTGGGACTATGGAAGATCATTTAATAATAATATAGGTGTTAGAATAGATCATTTTCTCTTGTCTTCCTACGCTTTAGATGTATGTGAAAATATTTTTGTTGATAAAGTTCCAAGAGCTTGGGAGAGACCGTCAGATCACACACCATTATGTTTAGAAATTGATGTATGATATTAGTATATAAGAATGGTTTATTAAATTATAAAAATAAAATATATAGATGTTCTTTAGGTAAAAATGGAGTAACTAATAATAAAATAGAAGGAGACGGACGCACACCTTTGGGTAGTTTCAATTTAGGTCCTTTATATTATAGATCAGATAGAATTAAAAAAATAAATACACTCTTAAAAACTATCCCCACTGAAAAAGACATGTACTGGTCGGATTATCCTGAAAGCATTTACTATAATAAGTTGATTAATTTTAAAGATAAATCTTTTGAGAGCTTATTTATTAATGAAAATATTTACGATATTATTCTTGTAATTAAATATAATTCTAATCCTATAATTCCCTATAAAGGCAGTGCAATTTTTTTACACTTAGCTAAGAAAAACTATTCTAAAACTAAAGGCTGTATAGCCTTAAAAAAAGACTGTCTTTTAGAAATACTAGAATTGTTGTCTCCAAATGAAAAAATTAAAATTCTTCCTTCTAATTACAACTAAATATCAGCATAACAAAATTTTTCTTTACTAGCTCCTGGATGAGTTACAGCTCCGTTTAAAGCAGAACCTACTAACTGAGAATATTTCCATAAATCTCCAGATTGGTACATGTGTTTTTTTGGCTTCCATAACTTCCTTCTTTGGTCAAACTCTTTTTCAGTTAATTCTGCTTCTAATATACCTTTTTCAGCATCAATAGAAATTATATCTCCATCGTTAATTAAAGCTATATTACCTCCAACTGCAGCTTCAGGTCCTACATGTCCTATACAAAAACCTCGCGTTGCACCGGAAAACCTTCCATCTGTAATCAAAGCTACTTTATCTCCCATGCCTTGCCCATATATTGCTGAAGTTGTTGCTAACATTTCACGCATTCCCGGTCCACCTTTAGGCCCCTCATACCTAATTACAAATACATCTCCTTCCTTATACTCTTTTCTTTCTACAGCTTTGTATGCTTCTTCTTTAGCTATATTACCTCTTAAGCCAACAACACCTCCTGTTTTTGTTATAGGATTATTAATATTTCTTATAACATCTTGATTTTCAGGAAATTGTATGTTTTTTAAGTTTTCTTTTATACTCTTGCCTGTCACAGTTAAGCAATTTGTATTTAAATAGCCTCCAATCTCTAGAGCTTTTAGAAGCACTGGGACTCCGCCAGCTTCATATAAATCTTTAGCTACATACCTGCCACCAGGTTTTAAATCAGCAATATATGGTGTAGATTTAAAGATATCTGCTACATCAAACAAATCAAATTTAATTCCTGCTTCGTGAGCTATTGCAGGAAGGTGTAAAGCTGCATTTGTTGAACCACCAGAGGCTGCAACTGCTCTAGCTGCATTTTCAAGCGATTCTAAAGTAACTATATCTCTTGGTCTAATTTGCTCTTTTATAAGGTTCATAACAGTTTTACCTGCTTCATAAGCATACTCATCTCTACTTTCATAGGGAGCGGGAGCCATAGTAGAATTAGGTAAAGCTAAACCTAATGCCTCTGAAACACATGCCATAGTATTAGCAGTAAATTGACCTCCACAACTACCTGCAGATGGGCAGGCTACTTTTTCTATATCTTCTAAGTCTTTTTCACTTATAATCCCTCCTGAAAAATTACCTACTGCTTCAAAAACATCTTGTACTGTAATATCTTTTCCTTTATATTTTCCAGGCAATATAGAACCTCCATATATAAATACAGAAGGTATGTTTAATCTAAGCATAGCCATCATAACACCAGGAAGAGCCTTATCGCATCCTGCGAGACCAACTAAACTATCGTAAGAATGGCCTCTTACGCTTAATTCTATACTATCTGCTATTGCTTCTCTGCTTGCTAGGGAAGCCTTCATTCCTTGGTGTCCCATAGCTATACCATCGGTTACTGTGATAGTAGTAAACTCTCTTGGTGTGCCATTAGCATCTAAAACTCCTTTTTTTACTGCTTGCGCTTGTCTTCTTAATGTAATGTTACAGGGGGCAGACTCATTCCATGTACTAACTACACCTACAAATGGTTGATTTATTTGTGTTTTTGTCATTCCCATTGCATAATAATATGATCTATGCGGCGCACTACTCGCACCTGTGCTTGTATGTCTACTAGGTAATTTTGATTTATCAAATTTTTTCATTAGTCCTCCCTTACAAAGATTTAATTTGATTAAAAATTTTATTTCTTAAGTTTACTTTATCTTTTATCTTATTTTTAAATTTATCTACTACATCAGTTGGTGCTTTATTTAGAAATTCTTCATTTC
>CACHHO010000068.1 GCA_902579545.1 Rhodospirillaceae bacterium
CTTCATTAAAAATCTTTTTTAAAAAATTCTCCTCATCAACAGATATTTTAGCACTTACAATACTTGCATTCGTAATTATAAGAAGGTTAATTATTAAAATTTTGACTAACATAAGCATAAAATCATATAATAAAAAAATTTAAATAGAAAGAGCATTCCACCACTCACAGTAGAATGCTCTAATATAACCAGTTTTTAATTTCACGGGAAGAGATATTATTAAAACTGGTAACCTATTCCAAAATTATAACCAGCAGTTCCTTTGTTGTCGGTATAATATTTTTGGTTTTCGTAGTCTATCTTTAAAACAGCATTTGGTGACAACCAGTAATTGACCATAAGATCGTATTGTCTTATTTTATTACTAGAGTTGTCTTCTTCTGCCGCCTTATCATTCCAAGCACCTGCTCTAGCTGCAAATCCTATAGAACTATCCATTGGTCCTCCTAGACTAATTCTGTATGAAGGCTCAATAAAAGCACCCCATATTTTTTCTCTACCATTCGTATCACAGGTATGTGTAGAAGGGCAGTCTAATGTCCAATTTCCTGCTAAAGCTCTGAATCCAAATCCTTCAGAAGGAGACATGTCCATGTGCGCACCCCATAAATCTGCAGGAATATTACCTGTAGTTGGAGTATTGTTTATATCAGTTTGATGGTTATGCCATAAACCGAATTCTACTCCTGGTATTCCGGTATATTTTACTCTCAACGTATAAGCCACGTTTGAACCATCCTGCTTATATACCTTTCCTCTACCGTCTCTAATATCTCCATCACCATCTGTTTCTAATCCAGTGTGACCAAAAGCGGTTAATTCAAGACCTCCACCAAGGCCTTTGTTAATCATAATACCTGTTTCCCACCATGTATTAGCATTAAGTTCTTTTTCTACTACATTTCTATCAACACCATAGAAGGTAGGAGGTTCATGCTTCTCGTTAGTAATACCTAATGGCATTAATACAGTACCATATTTGATAAAAGTATCTTCTATTCCCATATAGGCTAAGTTTTGCTCTAGATAAAGTTGTTCCATCTCTAGCTCTCCTTCACCTTCCTGAACAAAAGCATGCTCTATCTCTACTTCACTGTTCATTGACAAGTATTCATTAAATGTGTGTCCAATAAATAAAACGTATCTATGAATGTCAACTTCAACATTGGTACCTCCAGCACCATCTTTTTCATCATCTGGCGGAAATGCAGTTGACCAATGTATTTCACCATATCCACCTAAGGATGTTTTTGTATACCATCCGTCGCCACCTGATGAACTACCTTCTTCTATAAGCTCAGATAGAGCGTCAATTTCTTCTTGCATATCACCTAGCTTCTTCTCTAGATCTGCATCTGCCCTTAATATGTTAGTAAACATAAAAGAGGCAATAATACTAAAAAGTATTATTCTTAATTTATTCATATTATTTCTCTATTAACTTCAATAATGTATATATAATGATAATGATAATCATTGTCAATAATAATTATTTTAATTGCTAATAATTATCATTTTCATGACTATTGATATTAAAAATAAAATAATTTACTATTATACTTATGAGAATTTATATTTTAATTACTTATTTATTGATTAATACAAATATTATTGCCAACGAATTGAACATTTTTTCTGCTAGGCAAGAAGTATTAATGAAACCTTTATTAGATAAATTTGAAAGAAAAACAGATATTAAAGTTAATATAATTGCAGCTAAAGCTAATCAATTAATAAATAAAATAGTGCAAGAAGGAGAATTTACTAAAGCAGATATACTTATCACAACTGATGTGGGCAGATTACATAATGCAAAAGAAAAAGATCTTTTTCAAAAAATAACAAGCAAAAAAATAGAAAAAGTTGTTCCTAAGATATTTAGAGATAAAGATAATTATTGGGTAGGGCTAAGTCTACGGTCTAGATTTTTTGTTTATAATAAAAATACAGTAAAAAAAGAAGATTTGAAGGGTTATTTAGATTTACGAGATATAAAGTGGTCTAATAAAATTCTAATTAGGTCATCTAATAATGTTTATAACCAATCTTTAATATCTGCAATGATAATTAATTATGGTGAAAAAAAAGTAACTAAGTTTTTAGAAGGTTTTGTTGAAAATTTTGCTAGAAAACCATCGGGCGGTGACAGAGATCAGATAAGAGCAATTTTATCTGGAGAAGGAGACCTTGCAATTGTAAACAGTTACTATTATCTAAAAATGAAAAATGAAGATAAAAATGGGAAATTAAAGGATCTAATAGAATACTATCCGCAAGATAATTTTATGAATACACATTTAAATGTTAGTGGAGCGGGTATTATTAAAAGTAGTAAAAATAAAGGTAATGCAATAAAGTTTTTAGAATTTTTACTGAGCAAGGAGGGCCAAAAAATTTATGCGGAAGTGAATTATGAGTACCCTATTAGAAATGATATTAAGCTAAACAGCTTTATGAGTAAAAATAGCAAATTTGTAAGAGATGATTTAATTCTATCCGAGGTTGCAGCGATGAACAAAAAGGCTATTTTTATGATGGATATAGCAGGTTGGAAGTAGTATTATATAATTAAATACATGGAAGAAATAGAATATACTTTTGAATGCAAACATTCAGAATGCTCACCGCTTTTAATGATGTTGCCTCATAGTGGAAGAGACTATAAAGATATTTTGAATAAACAATCTCACTTACCCTTATCTACATTAAGAAAATCAGAAGACACATATTTGGATTTATTATTTAAAACAAACACACTTAATTTTAATTATATCAAAGCTAATTTTCCTAGAATATTAGTTGATGTTAACAGGTCTCCGCTAGAGATAGATGCTAAAATGTGGAAAAAAAAACATGCTTTTACTGCACATTTAAAAAATTCAGCAAAGGTAGATGCTGGAATTGGTGTTTTTCCAAAAGTTTCTTTTTCTGGGCAAAAACTATATAAAAACAGATTATTATTTAGCGAAGCAAGAAGAAGATTTTTAAG
>CACHHO010000069.1 GCA_902579545.1 Rhodospirillaceae bacterium
TCAAATCCTTATAATTCTTTTTTAGAAGGAGTAGAAAATTCCATCTTATATGCAAGCATCCACATCATATAAACACCTATTATCCAAAATAGTATCTGCCAAGCCCATATAGACGGGATTCCAAAAATCCAAGTCGCAGGATTTGTTGGATCTCCAAATATCCAATTACCTATTACTGCTCCAGGTCCAATGCCAAAAAAGAACCAAAGTAATGTTATTATCCAAGCAATAGGTATCAAGTTTCTTTTTTCATCTGGTAGACCAGCATATTCCTTAAGAAAGTTATGAAATTTCATTTTATGATCAAATTCCTCTCTATTTTGAGTAAAAAATGATACTACTATAGCTGTTCCAAAATTAAAAAAGATACCCCATCCTGCTGAATGTATTGTTAAAGGCCATCTTCCCCAAGCAGTGATACCTAATGCAGCACCAATACTTTCAGTACAAGTTACAGCAATCAGTCCAGCTATCAAGCCAAGTGTGATACCAGTTCTAGTTAACCAGGGCCAAAAACAAATAGCTATTAGGGCTGGCCACATTTGAAATCCATACGCAACAGCAAGGCCACCTAAAAGTACTAATGCATCAGTCGCAGTTGCTGCCACCAAGAGAGCCATTACTACAATTAAAATAACAAATACTCTTCCTAATAAAACTTGCTGGGCATCTGAAGCATTAGGCATTATATATCTTTTCACTAAATCTCTAGTGATCATTGCTCCCGCTGTTGACATATAAGCTGCACCTGTAGACTGCATAGCTGCTAAAGCACAAACTGATAACAAACCTACCAACCAGGGAGCTGTTTCTGACATCAAATTAATTAACTGTGGAACTAGATTACCTTGTTTACTAGCTGTCTCCATTATATCCTTATTGCCAATACTAGGCCCTATAACATTATTTACTACTTCGGGACTATTTGTCACCATATCCAAGTTTGCACCTAAAAAGTGAGAACCTATACCCTGTATGGCAGTAAAAATAAATAATATTGCACCTATACCAAAAGCCGAAGCCCAAACTTGTTGGGGAGCAAAAGGTCTAGGACTCTGGTTAGAAAATGCCCACATAGTAAAAGCTGGGGCAGATTGTATACCCATTAAGGCAAACATATAGGTCAAAATCATTATTCCTGTCCATGGTCCTCCTACAGCTTTTGATCCAGCATCTACAAATTGTATCATGCCTGGTATAGCTACATAATGACTATAACCTTCTTTAGTTAATTTTGTATCCGATTGTGAAAGAGTAGCTATACCTTCTATTAAGTTATTAAAACCACCTATATAGCTTAGTGATATTATGCCCAGAACTATTATACCTCCAGCCAAGAGAATGCACTGCATTGTATCAACATAAGCTACAGCTCTTAATCCTCCAGATGCAACATATATTATAACAACTAATGATAATAAGATCATTCCAGTTGTCACATCAAACATCTGGTCAGTTAATACGTTAAATAAAAAGCCTGAAGCTCTTAATTGAATTCCCAGATAAGGGACAGAAAATACTAATGCTACTAAAACAACTAATATTCTTATAGTATCTGATCTAAAGTAATTAGAGAACATTTCACCAGGTGTTAGAAAACCAAATTTTTTGCCTATCATCCATTGTCTTTTTAAAAATAGAACTCCTGTAAAGGGAATTGTTATAGCATAAAAAGAAGCATATGCATAAGGGAAGCCATCTCTGTAGATTAATCCAGGGTGTCCCATAAATGTCCATCCTGAAAAAGAGGTTGCCGTAGCAGCCAAAACAAAAACCCAAATTGATATTGATCTTCCCGCTATAAAATAATCTCCAGCTGTTTTAGATTGTCTAGCTCCCTGAACACCCCAATATATACAGTATGACCAATAAAGAGCCACAAATACAAACAGCCAAAGTACTTTGGCCTCTAATCCAAACATAATTATTCCTCCCTAATTTCATAATAGTATAACATAATTGAAAAGATTAGTTAATGATTTTTACTAGTATTGAAAACACTTGAATTATGGTGGGCCCGGTAGGACTCGAACCTACGACCAAACCGTTATGAGCGGTTTGCTCTAACCAACTGAGCTACAGGCCCTATGAATTATCAAGAAAACTTTTTAATTTTTTTGATCTTGATGGATGTTTAAGTTTTCTTAATGCTTTAGCTTCTATTTGTCTAATTCTTTCTCTTGTAACTGAAAATTGTTGTCCAACCTCCTCTAAAGTATGATCACTATTCATTCCTATGCCGAACCTCATTCTCAAAACCCTTTCCTCTCTTGCAGTTAAAGAAGATAATATTTTTGTTGTGGCTTCTCTTAAATTAGTATTAATTGCGGCGTCTAACGGTATAATAGCATTTACATCTTGTATAAAATCACCCAGGTTAGTATCATCTTCATCTCCGATCGGTGTTTCTAAACTCACAGGTTCTTTAGCAATTTTCATAACCTTTCTAACTTTGTCTAAAGGCATATCTAAAAACTTACCTAATTCTTCTGGAGAAGGTTCTCTTCCTGTTTCATGTAGCATTTGCCTTGAGGTTCTTACCAATTTATTGATTGTTTCTATCATATGGACAGGTATTCTTATAGTTCTAGCTTGATCTGCTATAGACCTTGTTATTGCTTGTCTTATCCACCAAGTAGCATAAGTAGAAAATTTATATCCTCTTCTATATTCAAATTTATCAACTGCTTTCATAAGACCTATATTACCTTCTTGAATTAAGTCAAGAAATTGCAAACCTCTATTAGTATACTTTTTAGCAATAGAAATTACTAACCTTAGATTAGCCTCGATCATTTCCTGTTTAGCTCTATTGCATTCCCTCTCTCCTCTTTGGATTCTATCGGCCAATAATTTAATTTCTGAAACAGGAATACCCATATCATTTGATACATTAAGTAATTCAGCTAAAGTTTCCTTAACGTTATCTTTTTC
>CACHHO010000070.1 GCA_902579545.1 Rhodospirillaceae bacterium
GTTGAGGTAAATAAATTGATAAAAGCTCTGATTCTAGTTTTTCTTTTTCCGCTAAATCATTTCTACCAGCATCAATATAAGTTTTAAACGCTAAACTTCTCTGCTTAATCATTTTATTAATAATTTCCATTACTATATTATCACTTATTAAATCATTTGATTCTTGATTCTTTCTTAATGAAATTTCCTTGTCTTTAAGCGCTGCTATCAATAATCTAGTAATTGATATCTTAGTTTTGTCACCAGATTTGATATGTTTAAGGAGATCTTTTTTAATCTTTTCAACTAACATTATTTATATAATTAAATATATTTTCTACAAAAATTATTTTTTTTTAATTTAACTATTGCATTATAAACTTTGTTGTTTAATAGTCTAGAAAATGTTTTTTAAAAATAATATCTCTAATTTTCCTAATGCTGCTTTAATATTAGAAAATGGTGATATATATCCATGTATTGGCATAGGCAAAAAAGGACAAATAGTTGGCGAGTTATGCTTTAATACTAGTATGACAGGATATCAAGAGGCTATAACTGACCCTTCATATGCCTCCCAGATACTAATGTTTACATTCCCACATATTGGAATCACTGGTGTAAATAAAAAAGATATAGAAAGTAAAAGAATATATCTTAATGGAGTAATATTTAGAGATATTTCTTATGATTATTCTAGTTGGAGAGGAATAAATGATTTAAATAATTGGCTAAAAAAAAATAATGTAATTGGAGCAACTAATATAAATACTAGAGATTTGACTATAAAAGTTAGAAAGTACGGTGCACTTAAAGCAACTATTATTAATGGTTACAATAAAAATATGAATTTTAATGAAATTATTAAAAACACACGTAACTGGCCAGGAATTAAAAATCTTGATTTAGCAAAAGTAGTGAGTTGTAAAAAACCTTATATTTATAAAAACATTAAAAATACAAGAAATAAAATTAATATTGTTGCCATAGATTATGGCTGTAAAACCAAAATTCTAGAGTTATTAACGGCACATGATTTTAGAGTTACCGTTGTGCCTTGTACTTTCACTTATGACCAAATAAAAAAGTACAAACCAAAAGGTATTTTTCTCTCTAATGGCCCTGGAGACCCATTAGCAACTTCTGAATACTCTAAAAAAACTATTGAAGAAATAATAAAAAATAAAATTCCAATATTTGGTATTTGTCTCGGACATCAGTTATTAGGATTATCTTTGGGAGCTAAAACTAAAAAAATGCACCATGGCCATCATGGAGTAAATCAACCTGTGAAAAATTTATTGAATAAAAGTATTGAAATTACCAGTCAAAATCATGGATTTATGATTGACCTTCCATCATTGCCAAAACAAATAAAAGTTAGCCATATATCTCTTTTTGATAATGTTATTCAGGGATTAGAACATAAATCTAAGCTTTTTTTTAGTGTTCAATATCACCCCGAGTCTTCTCCCGGACCACATGATTCAAGATATCTTTTTAAAAAATTCAAAAATCTAATTAATAAGAATAAAAATGCCTAAAAGAAAAGATATAAAATCTATACTAGTAATTGGGGCAGGTCCTATAGTTATTGGACAAGCATGTGAATTTGATTATTCTGGTTCTCAAGCATGCAAAGTACTTAAAGAAGAAGGCTATAGAGTTATATTAATTAATTCTAATCCCGCAACTATTATGACCGATCCTGAATTTGCTGACTCTACCTATATTGAGCCATTAACTGTAGATAACTTAGAAAAAATAATTAAAAAAGAAAAACCCGAAGCAATACTACCTACTATGGGAGGGCAGACAGCACTTAATTTAGCTATAGAATTGTATAATTCAAAAATCCTAAAAAAATATAAAGTCGAACTAATTGGTGCTTCTGTTAATGCTATTGTGAAAGCGGAAGATAGAGAAATTTTCTGCGAAGCAATGAAAAAAATTGGGTTACTTACACCTAAAAGCTACCAAGTAAACTCATTATCTTCTGGTTTAAAGGTATTAAATAAACTCTCTTTACCTGTAATAATTAGACCTTCTTTCACTTTAGGTGGAACAGGGGGAGGTATAGCCTACAACATAGAAGAATTTAAGGAAATAGTATCTAATGGAATTCAAACTTCTCCTGAAAGTACTGTTCTTATAGAAGAATCTGTTTTGGGATGGAAAGAATATGAAATGGAAGTTGTACGAGATAAATTAGATAACACAATTATAGTCTGCTCAATTGAAAATATTGATCCAATGGGTGTACATACAGGAGACTCTATGACTGTAGCTCCAGCATTAACACTTACTGATAAAGAGTACCAAAAAATGCGTAATGCTTCTATTGCAGTTTTAAGAGAAATTGGAGTAGAAACAGGTGGATCAAATGTACAATTTGCTATTAATCCTAAAAATGGGAAAATGGTAGTTATTGAAATGAATCCCAGAGTTTCTAGGTCATCTGCATTAGCCTCTAAAGCTACTGGCTTTCCTATAGCTAAAGTAGCTGCAAGATTAGCTGTTGGATATTCACTAGACGAAATTTCAAATGAAATCACTGGAGTTACCCCTGCTTCTTTTGAACCAAGCATTGATTATATAGTTACAAAAATCCCCAGGTTTGCATTCGAGAAGTTTCCTGGATCTAATAAAAATTTAACCTCAGCTATGAAGTCAGTAGGAGAGGTGATGTCAATTGGCAGAACATTTCATCAAAGTCTGCAAAAAGCCTTGAGGTCTCTTGAAACTGGTTTAAGTGGATTAGATGAGATATCTATAAAAAAAGAAGATAAGATTAACTATATCCTTTCTAAACTAGCAGTGCCCTCCCCAAATAGAATTCTTTTTATAGGTCAAGCAATTAGAGAAAAAATAAATTTAATTGATATTTATGAATGCACAAAAATTGATCCCTGGTTTTTGAATAGAATTAAGGAAATAATAGACTTTGAAA
>CACHHO010000071.1 GCA_902579545.1 Rhodospirillaceae bacterium
TTCAATTCTTCCTGCAGAAGGTAAAAAATTATTTTTTGGATTTTCCGCACAAATTCTAGACTCAAATGACCAACCATTAAAAGATATTTTATTTTGAGTAATTTCTAATCTCTTGTTTGCTGCAATATTAAACATTTGCTCGACTAAGTCGATCCCTGTAACTAGTTCAGTTACAGGATGTTCAACCTGTAATCTAGTATTCATTTCCAAAAAGTAAAAGTTTTTATTTTGGTCTACAACAAACTCAACTGTTCCAGCTGAGTAATAATTAACTTTTTTAGCTAACTTTAAAGATTGCTTTCCCATCTCTTCTCTAGTTTTCTTATCTATAAAAGAACTTGGCGCTTCTTCTATGATTTTTTGGTGTCTTCTTTGTACCGAACATTCTCTTTCACCTAACCATACTAAATTTCCAAATTTATCTCCTAATATTTGCATTTCTATGTGCCTAGGCTTTTCTATATATTTTTCGATAAAGACTCTATCATCACCAAAGGCATTCATTGCTTCATTTTTTGCAGCAATTACTAATGATTCAAATTCATCATTGTTGTATGCTATTCTCATACCTTTTCCACCTCCTCCAGCAGATGCCTTAATCATTACTGGATATCCTATTTCATTGGCAAACTTTATACCTTGTTTTATGTTGACTATTGCTTCTTCATAACCAGGTATGCAGTTTACACCTGCCTCTCTCGCTATTTTTTTTGATTGTATTTTGTCTCCCATCAACTCAATTGATTTAAATGATGGACCAACAAAGATTATTTTCTCTTTCTCTAACATTTTTACAAATTTTGGATTTTCTGATAAAAAACCATATCCTGGATGTATAGCATTAACAGAGTATTTTTTTGCGATAGAAATTATTTTATCTATATTAAGGTACGACCCCTTAAGAGGGTCCTCGCCTAAATAACTAGTTTCATCACAATAATTTAAATGAAGGGACATGCTATCATCTTTAGAATAAATTCCTACTGTTTTAATCCCTAAATATTTGCATGTTTTTGCAATTCTTATTGCAATCTCACCCCTATTAGCAATTAAAACTTTTTTAATCATAACTTTTATAATGGTATATTATCATGCTTTTTCCAAGGGTTTTTGAGGTTTTTATTTCTTAAAACTCTTAGTGAACTAACTATTTTTTCTCTAGTTTCACTAGGTAAGATTATTTCATCCACGTAACCTCTTGCAGCAGCAATATAAGGATTTGAAAACTTCTTATCATATTCTACAATTTTATCTTGCAATATTTTTTCATCTTTATTTCTATAGATTATCTTTGCTGCTCCTTCTGCACCCATAACAGCAATTTCTGCTGTAGGCCATGCATAATTGATGTCTCCACGTAAATGTTTTGAAGACATAACATCATAGGCGCCTCCGTAAGCTTTTCTCGTTATAACTGTGATTTTAGGAACAGTAGCTTCTGCATAAGCAAATAATAATTTAGCTCCGTGTTTAATTATTCCATTAAACTCTTGATCAGTGCCTGGTAAAAAACCTGGCACATCTACTAAAGTAACTAAAGGTATATCAAAACAATCACAAAACCTAACAAACCTAGCTCCTTTTCTAGAAGAATTTATATCCAAACAACCAGCAAGAGCTAAAGGCTGATTAGCAATAACACCTACTGTATACCCTTCAATTCTTATAAAACCTATTACTATATTGTTAGCATAATCTTTTTGAACTTCTAAAAAGTCTAATTCATCAGCAATATTAAAAATTAATTCTTTAATATCATATGCCTTATTTTTATCATTTGGAATCAGAGTATTTAGTTGCGGACGGCTATTAGTTAGAGTGTTATTAAATTGTTTTACTTTATGTCCAGAAGTATTTGATTCTGGCAAGAAATCTATAAGTCTTCTAATTTGAGTTAATACTGTTATTTCATTTTCAAATGAAAAATCTGCAACTCCAGACTTTTTTGTATGAGTTTCAGCTCCTCCTAAGGCTTCAGTACTTACTTGTTCATGAGTTACTGTTTTAACAACTTCTGGTCCAGTTACAAACATGTAAGAACTGCCTTGTGACATAAATATAAAATCTGTCATAGCCGGAGAATAAACTGCACCACCAGCACAAGGACCAAGTATAGCTGAAATTTGTGGGATTACTCCAGAAGCTAAAACATTACGCTGAAAAACTTCTGCATACCCTCCAAGTGATGCCACTCCCTCCTGTATTCTAGCTCCCCCTGAGTCATTTATACCTATAACTGGAATCTTATTTTTAATAGCCATGTCTAGTATTTTACAGATTTTATTAGCATGTTCTTCCCCTAAAGAACCTCCGTATACGGTGAAGTCTTGGCTGTAGACTAGAACTCTGTAGCCATTTATTGTCCCATATCCTGTTACTACACCATCACCAAGTATTTTATTTTCTTTTTTTGATTCATAAAAATTTTTTCCTTCTACCAGCATTCCTATTTCATTAAAGGAATTATCATCTAACAATATTTCTAACCTCTCTCTTGCCGTTAGTTTGCCTTTTTTATGTTGAGCATGTATTCTCTCTTTTCCTCCACCTAATTTGGCTAATCTAATTTTTTTTTTATAATTATCTATTGTATTTTTCATTTAGTTCCTTATTTAAATATATTCTTAAAGTTAATAATATCAGTGAAAAATTTTTTTTTAAGCAAAAGTTTTTGATTTGCCTCCTGGTCTATTCCCCATTTTTTTTCATTATACTTTTCTTCTATGCTTATAGCTTTCCATATTTGATCAATAGACATATTTTTATTTAAAACAATAAAACTAATTACTATTGAGTTCGTAAGCTCTACCAGAAAAAATAAAACTGTAATATCGTATTTGTTCAAACTTTTTAAAA
>CACHHO010000072.1 GCA_902579545.1 Rhodospirillaceae bacterium
TCATTTTTAATTTCTTCTTGTAACATTTCTACTTCTTTAAAATACTCCTCTGACATACCAGGTTTAGTAGAAAATTGAAATATAACAACAACCATATTTATACTTTAATATTTAGATAATATACTATATCATGTATTTATGATAAGCGAAGTAAAACATTCTTTAATGAATAGTAAACAAAGATTATTTAGAGATAAGTATAGGAGCCAAGTTCAAGGTTGGTATAGTGGGATTCTACATGTAGCTATTATTTATGTTATAGGATCTTTATTATTATTTTATTTTTATCTAAATTTAAATAGTATTACTTTATTAGAGTACATTATTATTCCAATAACTTTTCTTTTTTGCAACTTTTTTGAGTGGTTTTTACATAAAGAAATTATGCATAAACCAAGAAACTTTCCTGGAGCAAGAGCAATATACTCTAGACATACTTTACAACATCATCAGTTTTTTACGGACAAAGAAATGAGATTTGCTTCCTCAAATGACTATAGAGTTACCTTTTTCCCTCCCTACGCATTAATAATTTTTTCTATTATGGGTATACTTCCTGGGTTAGCATTATATAATATATTCTCATCTAATGTGGCTTGGTTATTTATGATTACTACAACATCTATGTATTTAGTATATGAAACAATGCATTACTGTTGTCATATAGATGATAATTTTTTGGTTAGAAACTTTCCTTGTATCAATACATTAAGAAGACATCATGAGGCTCATCACAATCAAAAAATAATGATTACAAAAAATATGAATCTCACTTTTCCCATTGCAGATTGGTTATTTAAAACTTCAGATGTCAAAAGAAGTTTATTAGGTACAATATTTAATGGATATAATAAAAAGTATATTAAATAAAAAAAATAAAAAATGCCTACAAAAATAAAGCTACTAATTACATTTTTTGTAGTAACTATAATCACATATATATTTTATATTCATTTTACTTTAACAGAGTATCTTAAAAGCATTGTAATTTTATTAATAGGAATTTTTATGATTTTTGGTTTATGGGTGTTGCCAGAAGCGACTGGTAAAGTTAAAATAAAAAATGATAAATAAAAAAAAAGTAATTAATAGAAGGTCTTTAATAGGCATAAGTTTAATTAGCGGATCATCATTATTATTTTCATGTAAAGGTAATAATAGGAACGAAACCTCTCTAAATTCTGAAAAAAAAGTTTATAATTTAAAAATGGTTACAACTTGGCCAAAAGATTTCCCTGGGTTAGGAACTAGTGCAAGTAGATTAGCTAGTAAAATTAATAGTGCCAGCCAAGGACAGATTAATATTAAGGTATTTGGTGCAGGCGAGTTAGTCCCAGCTTATGAGTCTTTTGATGCAGTAAGAAATGGAGTAGCAGATATGTGTCATGACTCTCCATATTATTGGATATCTAAACATCCTGCAACAGTATTTTTTTCTACTCTGCCATCTGGTTTAAGTTCTTCAGAACAAACTTCATGGTTGCTTTATGGGGGCGGTCAAGAATTATGGAAAGAATTATATAACAAGTTTGGTTTAATAGCATTTCCTTGTGGAAATGCAGGATTGCAAATGTTTGGGTGGTTTAAAAAAGAAATTAATTCATTGGATGATCTAAAAGGATTAAAAGTAAGAATGTCAGGGATCCACGCTGAAGTATTAAGTAGAATAGGTGCTATCACAGTTAATATACCAGGAGGAGAAATTATGACCTCATTACAAACTGGTGTAGTAGATGGAGTTGAATGGGGTGGCCCATGGATGGATTTAGCTTTTGGTTTTCATAAGATTGTGAATTATTGTTATGGACCAGGTTTGCATGAACCAGGTTTAAATACTTCATTGACTATAAATAAAAAGATATATGAAAGTTTTCCAGATAAATTAAAAAATATTATCAAATTATGTTGTTATTCTGAAATATCAGAAAGCTTAGCTGAATTTAATTATAGGAATGCTTTATTACATAAAGAACTTATAGAAAAATATAATGTAAAATTCAAACTGTTACCTGAAGATATAATTAAGTCTTGGATTAAAACTAGCGAATCAGTTATCAAAGAAATTTCTAATAAAGATAATATTTCTAGCAGAATATATAAAAGTTGGAATGACTATAGACAAAAAGCGAAAAACATATCTAAATATTATGATTTGGGATTCTTAGAAGCTAGAAAAAATTATTCATTAAATAATAAATAGTTACACTTGTCTTCTTTTTTCCACTAAATTTTTAAATTTTTCTAGTTCACCCTTATCTACTTTATATGAATGTTCTTTATCAGGAAATTTTGAGTTTTTGACCTCATCAACAAATTTTTTTAATCCAGTTACGGCAAATTCTGTTAATTTAGAATATCTTTTTGTAAACTTAGGTTTAAAATCAGTAAATACACCTAAAAGGTCATAACCTAATAATATCTGACCATCAGTGCCATTTCCAGCTCCTATTCCTATTGTAGGAATCTCTAATTCTTTTGAAATCACTCTTGCAATCTCAGCTGGAACTGCTTCAAACTCTAGCATAAAACATCCAGCATCCTGAATAGCAAGAGCATCTTCAAGTATTTTCATAGCAGCTTTTGCGGTTTTTCCTTGTATTTTAAAGCCTCCAAACATTGCTACAGTATGCGGAGTTAAGCCTATATGAGAGGCAGTTGGTATACCAGAATCAATTAATTTTTTTAATATATAAGCCTGACTCTTGCCACCTTGAGGCTTTACTGCATCACAGTTTGCTTCTTGCATAAATCTTGTTGCATTTTTTAATGCATTTTTTTCAGAATTATAACT
>CACHHO010000073.1 GCA_902579545.1 Rhodospirillaceae bacterium
TTTTTTTACCACCTAACTTTGAAAAAACTTCAAAATTTTTAGTATTTTCTTTATTTTCATTAGAATAAAATAAATTACTATCTGATACAGCAAATTCGTTTATATTTTCTGTTTTAATAACTTCTTCATTTAATTCTTCAGAATTTTTGTTAATTTCCTCAGCTGAAAAGAACTCAGGGTTAATATTGGTTGTTTTAAGTTCCTTTTCTTTATCTGTTTTAATAATAAAACTATCAACATTCGTAGCCTTTTCTTTAGAAAAATTGCTTTTATCAATACTAATTTCACTATTATCGCTTTTTTTTTTATTATCAGCTACTTTTAAGAAATTAAAATTTATAATATTATCCATTATTTCTCCTTATTAAAAGGCTTTGCAATATTAATGCCATCAGTTTTTCTTAAAATTTGGATTATCTCTTAATTGTTTTTCTTCTATTTTTTTTTCATTAGCAGCAAATAGAGATTTTATTTTTTCTTCTATATGCTTCTTCTGTACAATTAAACTACCTAACTTACTTTTTGCTATTTTAAGTTCTTTTTCTAAAAAGGAAACTCTGTTTTGACAGAAAGATACTTGTTGTATAATTTTTATATCAAAATCATGCTTATGCTTTATACTCCAGGAGTTATTATAATCTACTTCTAAGTTTGATTTTTCCTTTATATTAATAAGTTTATTTCTTAAATCATTAGATTTTTTTATTTCATTATTAAGTGTATTTATTTCTAATGAAACCTTATTAAGGTTTTTACTTTTTTGAAGTTTTAGGGTATTTAACCTATTTACCTTTATCATTTGTTGTCTTTAAATTTATTAAGGTTTCCAGCTCTTTTTTAGAATCTTCAAATGTTGATTTTATATTTTGATCTTGTTTTATGAACTCTACAATTCTTGGCCACATTTCATGAGCCTCATCTATAGCACTATCTTGTCCTTTATTATAGCCTCCCATAAGCACTAGATCTCTACTCTCATAGTAAACTGATACTAGCTTTTTAAAGTGCTTAGCTAAATTATTTTGCTCTTTTGTAACGATATCATCCATAATTCTACTTATTGAATTTTTTATGTCTATTGCTGGATATATTCCCAATTGTGATTGTTCTCTTGAAAGAATAATGTGTCCATCTAATATAGCTCTAGCAGAATCAACTACAGGATCGTTATGATCATCTGAGTCAGCTAATACAGTATAGAATGCTGTAATTGACCCTTCATTTTTAATTCCATTGCCAGTTCTCTCAATTAATGCTGGTATCATTGAGATTACTGATGGCGGATAACCCTTAGATGTAGGTTGTTCTCCTAAAGCAAGCCCTATTTCTCTTTTTGCATGCGCTACTCTAGTTAAGGAATCCATAATCAATAATACATTTTTTCCTTTAGACCTATAATATTCAGCAATTGCAGTACATCTATTAGCCCCTCTCATTCTTAATAAAGGAGATCTATCTGCTGGTACCGCAATAATAATTATTTTATTACTTTCATCAAACTTTGTTAAGGTTTCAACCATTGTCTTAACTTCCCTTGCTCTTTCACCTATCAGTCCTACAACTACTACATCTGCTACAGAATATTTGCTCATCATTTGAAGTAATACTGATTTTCCAACTCCACTTCCAGCTATGATTCCTATTCTCTGGCCTTTTCCAATAGTTATTAAAGAATTAATACTTCTTACTCCAACGTCAAAAGCAGTATCGACTTTGTTTCTTTCAAGAGGATTGATTGTTTTACCATGCAAGGGCCAAGTTTCTCTTGAAAAAATTTTTTCTTTTCCATCAAGTGGGTTACCCATTCCGTCTAAAACTCTTCCTAATAAGTCATCACTTACTTCTAAATTAACTCCATCATTAACCAGTCTTACCTTTGATCCTATCTTGACATTATTATCAGATTGATGCATGGCAATAAGATTTTTATTATTTCTAAAACCTATAATTTCAGCACTATTATTGCGATTATTTGTACATTCAATTTCACATATACTCCCTACAGTGGCTGGAAAAGGATCAGTCTCTATTATATTACCCTCAAAACTTCTAATTAACCCAGAAACTTCAGTTTTAATATGTTTAGTGCTTATAGAATTATTTATAAGTAAATTTTTTATTATATTCATTAGTTAAACCTTTTGAGAGACAGTAATACCATTTACCTTAAGTTCAACCTCACCTGATTTTAGATCACTTTTAGAAAATAAGTTTAATTTTTTAATATTCTTTTTTATATTTTTGTCACTTTCTATTACATTAAGGTCTTCTTCATTAATAAAAATCTCTATGTTTCCTTCAATATTTTCTAATTGAGAAACCAATTTAGTTATTTTTTTAATAAATTCAGTTGGTAATGCTTTTATTATTTTTCCCGATAAGTCTGAAGATAATTCTAATACTTTTTCTACTAACAACGTTTCTATATTTTTAAGATCCAATTCATCAACTTTAGAAATGGTTTCAGTAACTTTCTTTAGTTGAGCAATAGCTGCCTCAGAACCTTCTTTAATTTCATTAAGAGCATCAAGTTTTCCTTTTTCATAGGCTAGTTTTTTTTCCTTTTCTACAGCTTCTAAATGATCCTCTTCATTTATCAACTTTTCTTCAATTTTTTCATTTTTTTTATCATCGTTTGTATCTTTTTCATTCTCTTTTTGTTGATTTAATTTAGATTCTTCTATGTTGGTGTCATTAATTTTTTCATTTTTTATTTCACCTTTATCTTCTTCTTTTAATGATTTATCTTCCTTTATTTCTTCAGTTAAAACTTTATTTTTTGTTAATC
>CACHHO010000074.1 GCA_902579545.1 Rhodospirillaceae bacterium
AGATATCCTGGGTGGTAAAGGAGCTAACTTAGCTGAAATGAATAAGTTAGGTTTATCTGTGCCTCCAGGTTTTACAATTTCTACTGAAGTTTGTGATTACTATTATAAAAATGATAGGAAATATCCTAACGATCTAACTAATCAAGTTGAACTTTCTATTAAAGAAATGGAAAAAAAACTTAATTCAAAATTTGGAGGGGGTAATAATCCATTATTAGTCTCGGTAAGATCTGGAAGTAGGGCTTCTATGCCAGGCATGATGGATACTGTTCTTAATTTAGGTCTAAATGATGATACTGTAAAAGATTTATCTGTTGCTAGTAACGATGAGAGATTTGCATTGGATAGTTATAGAAGATTTATTCAAATGTACTCAGATATTGTATTAGGAGTTCCTCATTCTGACTTTGAGGAAATTCTTGAAGAAGAAAAGTTAGCAAATAATTTAATTTTAGATACAGATTTGTCTCCTAGTAATATGAAAACTTTAGTAGAAAGATACAAAAAACACATTAAAGAAACAACTAATAGTGATTTTCCCCAGGATCCTATCCGACAATTATGGGGAGCTATATCTGCTGTTTTTGATAGTTGGAAAAACCAAAGAGCTATTACATATAGAAAATTAAATGATATTCCAGAGGAATGGGGTACAGCTGTTAACATACAGGCAATGGTTTTTGGAAATATGGGAGATGATTGTTGTACTGGGGTTGCTTTTACTAGAAACCCATCAACAGGAGAAAAAAAAGTTTATGGAGAGTATTTGATAAATGCTCAGGGTGAAGACGTGGTGGCAGGCATTAGAACACCACAACCATTAAGTGCAGATAAAAAGAATGTAGAAAGAAACTCGTTACAGGAGCTAATGCCTCAAAAGTATGAGGAGTTAATCGCTGTATTCAATAAGTTAGAAAAGCACTATTTAGATATGCAAGATGTAGAGTTTACAATTCAAAAAAATAAATTATGGGTATTGCAAACCAGAAATGGAAAAAGAACTACAAGTGCAGCAATAAAAATAGCAGTTGATTTAGTAGAGGAAAAAGTTATTTCAAAAAAAGATGCAATTTCCAGAATAGAACCAGAGACTTTAGAGCAATTATTACATCCTACTATAGATCCTAATGTAGAAAAAAAAGTTTTAACAAAAGGTTTACCTGCATCTCCAGGAGCTGCTTCAGGTAGAGTAGTTTTTTTTGCTGATGAGGCAGAAAAATTAGCAGCATCAGGAGAAAGTGTTATATTAGTTAGGACCGAAACAAGCCCTGAAGATATACACGGTATGCATGCAGCAAAAGGAATATTGACAGCCAGAGGAGGCATGACTAGTCATGCTGCCGTAGTTGCAAGAGGTATGGGAAGACCATGTGTATCAGGTGCTTCAGAAATTAATATTGACGAAGTCCATATGAAACTAATTATTAAAAATGTAGAAATTCAAAATGGTGAAACCATAACAATTAATGGTTCTAATGGAGAAGTTATATCTGGCAAAATAGCAACCGTTGAACCAGAATTATCTAATTACTTTAGTATCATTATGAATTGGGCTGATGAAATAAAGAAACTATCTGTAAGAACAAATGCTGAAACTCCTGAAGATGTAAATATTGCAAAAAAATTTGGAGCTGAAGGAATTGGTTTATGTAGGACTGAGCATATGTTTTTTGATAGTAATAGAATATTATATATGAGAAAAATGATACTTGCTCAGGATTTTGAAGAAAGGCAAAAAGCTATATCAAAGTTAGAACCTTTTCAAAAAGAAGATTTTAAAAGTATATTTAAAATTATGGGAGAACTTCCTGTAACTATTAGACTATTAGACCCTCCTTTGCATGAATTTTTACCTAATTCAAGCGAAGAAAATAAAGAATTACTAGAGACAATAAATGCTACTAAAGAGGATTTGAAAAATAGGATAGAACAACTAGGTGAGCTTAATCCTATGCTAGGACATAGAGGTTCAAGATTGGGAATAACTTTTCCTGAAATATACAAAATGCAGGCTAAGGCAATATTAGAAGCTGCTATAGAAGTTAAAGAGGAGACAGGAAAGAGCCCAGTTATTGAAATAATGATTCCTTTAATATTTTCTGCAAAAGAACTAAGTATTATTAAAAATTCTATTATCGATATAGAAAATTTAGTTAAAGAGAAGAAAGGAAAAGTTTCTAATTTATTGGTTGGTACTATGATAGAACTACCGAGAGCTGCTCTAATGGCAGACGAGATTGCAAAATTTGCAGATTTTTTTAGTTTTGGTACAAATGACTTAACTCAAACAACATATGGCATTAGTAGAGATGATTCTTCTAGATTTTTAGAAATTTACTTGGACAAAAAAATTATAGATATAGATCCTTTTGTTAGTCTAGACTCAAAAGGAGTTGGTCAATTGATAAAAATAGCTAAAGAAAAATCTATCCCGGTTAATAAATCAATAAAACTTGGTATATGCGGAGAACATGGTGGAGATCCCAAGTCTATTGAATTTTGTAACTCCATTGGATTAGATTATGTTTCATGTTCTCCTTTTAGAATCCCTATAGCAAGATTAGCGGCTGCACAAGCAGTAATTTTTGAAGAATCAAATAATTTGAAATAGCATGCCATTATCAGTCTCAATGTTTTTTTTTTTATCGATAGAAGAATCATTCTTAAGTAAGCATAAACTATAATTGTTAATTCTAGATTTGATAGTGCCTATCTTTCTATTATTATAACAAATATCTTCA
>CACHHO010000075.1 GCA_902579545.1 Rhodospirillaceae bacterium
AATAGAGGTCTAAGACTAAATTATCCTGAAGTAGTTGCAATTATAAGTGATCACGTAGTTGAAGGTGCTAGAGATGGAAAGTCTGTTTCAGATTTAATGGAAAGTGGAGGATTGGTAATAAAAAAAGAGCAAGTTATGGAAGGAATTAGTGAAATGGTTAAAGAAGTTCAAGTTGAAGCTACATTTCCAGATGGTGTAAAATTAGTAACTATTCATAACCCTATCAGATAATATGAAGCCCGGTGAATACATAATAGAAAATGGGAGTTTAGAAATTAATTCTAACTGTATGATTACAACCTTAGAAATAATAAACGAAGGAGATAGACCTATTCAGGTTGGAAGTCATTATCACTTTGCTGAAGTAAATATTTTTTTAAAATTCAATAGGGATGAAGCAAAGGGTAAAAGACTTAATATCCCTTCAGGAACCTCAATAAGATTTGAGCCTGGGCAGAAAAAAATAGTAGATTTAATTGATTATAACGGAAATAAAAAGGTTTTAGGATTTAATAACTATTAGAATTTAGAGAGATAAAAATGGTAAAAGAAATAAATAAAAAAGCTTACGCTGATATGTATGGGCCTACTGTTGGAGATAAAGTTAGATTAGCTGATACAAATTTAATTATTGAAATAGAAAAAGATTTTGCTACTTATGGTGATGAAGTAAAGTTTGGAGGAGGTAAAGTTATTAGAGATGGAATGGGACAATCTCAAATGTCTAATGCTCAAGGAGCAGTAGATACAGTAATAACAAATGCTATTATTATTGATTATTGGGGAATAATTAAAGCTGACATAGGTATCACCGATGGAAAGTTTTCTAAAATAGGTAAGGCTGGAAACCCAGATACACAAGATAACGTTGATATAGTTATTGGTCCAGGAACTGAAGTCATAGCAGCAGAAGGAAAAATTGTAACAGCAGGGGGTATTGATGCTCATATTCATTTTATTTGCCCCCAGCAAATAGATGAAGCCTTATCTAGTGGAATTACAACAATGCTAGGAGGAGGAACAGGTCCCGCTCACGGAACAACTGCAACTACATGTACTCCAGGTCCATGGCATATTGAAAGGATGTTACAGTCTGCAGATGCATTTCCAATGAATTTGGGTTTTGCGGGAAAAGGTAACTCCTCATTAGCTGCACCATTGATTGAACAAATTATTTCTGGAGCATGTTCTTTAAAACTTCATGAAGATTGGGGAACTACCCCAGCTTGTATTAATAAAGCATTAGAAGTTGCAGACAATCACGATATTCAAGTAATGATCCATACGGATACTTTAAATGAATCAGGCTATGTAGAAAATACTATTAAAGCTTTTAAAAATAGAACTATACACGCATATCACACTGAAGGAGCTGGAGGAGGACATGCTCCAGATATTATAAAATTATGTGGTTTATCTAATGTAATCCCTTCATCAACTAATCCTACTATGCCTTATACAAAAAATACCATAGATGAGCATTTGGATATGTTAATGGTATGTCATCATCTAGACAAGAATGTGCCAGAGGACATAGCATTTGCAGAAAGTAGAATTAGAAAAGAAACTATTGCCGCAGAAGACATATTACATGACTTAGGCGCTTTCTCAATAATTGCTTCAGATAGTCAGGCTATGGGTAGAGTTGGAGAAGTTATTATTAGAACCTGGCAAACGGCTCACAAAATGAAGTTGCAAAGAGGTTCACTAAGTGAGGAATTAGGTAACAATGATAATTTCAGAGTTAAAAGGTATATCGCAAAATATACAATAAATCCAGCCATAGCTCATGGTATTAGTAATTCAGTTGGCTCCATTGAGGAAGGAAAAAGAGCAGACTTTTGTATTTGGGATAGAGCATTCTTTGGAGTAAAGCCAGAAATGGTATGTGTAGGAGGAATTATAAGCTCTGCTTTAATGGGAGACCCTAATGCGTCTATCCCAACACCACAACCTGTTCACTTTAGACATATGTTTGGAGCATACGGTAACTCCTTAATTAATAATTCAGTTAGCTTTGTTTCAGAAAGTTCTATTAAAAATAATATTAAAGAAAAATTTGAATTAAAAAAACAATTAATAGCAGTTAATAATACTAGATCAGGTATATCAAAAAACTCTATGATAAATAATAATTTTCAACCTAATATTGAAGTTGATCCAGAAACTTATGAAGTTAGAGCCAATGGAGAAAAATTGACTTGTGATCCGGCTACCGACTTACCACTGGCTCAAAGGTATTTTTTATATTAATGTATAAAGTAAGCAAAATAATTAATAATACTAGTTGGAGGTATAAAGAAAATGACGAAATAATACTAGACTCTCAAGATAGAAATAGAAGAAGAATAAAATTAGTAAGTAAAAGAAATATCTCTTTTTTATTAGATGAAAAAAAAACAGTTTTTTTAAAAAATGGAGCATTACTTATTTTATGCAACTCTTATAAAATAAAA
>CACHHO010000076.1 GCA_902579545.1 Rhodospirillaceae bacterium
CTGAAGAAGCTAATGTAATTGAAAAAAATATAACCTCTGATGATCTATTAAAGAAAGTTTCAGCAAATGAAGAAGTAAATAAGAAGAACGAGAAGAAAGGAAAAAATGCAAAATAATCACAAGGAATATGCTAGTTCTCTGATACCTATGGTGGTAGAGCAATCTAATAGAGGAGAAAGAGCTTATGATATATATTCTAGACTTTTGAAAGAAAGAATTATTTTTTTAACAGGTGCAGTGACAGATGAAGTGGCTAGTGTACTAATAGCTCAGCTGTTATTTTTAGAATCAGAAAACCCTAAAAAAGAAATTTATTTATACATAAATAGCCCAGGAGGATTAGTAACGTCTGGCTTAGGGGTTTATGATACTATCCAATACATTAAACCCAAAGTTTCTACATTATGTGTTGGGCAAGCAGCTTCAATGGGTTCCTTGCTATTGGCAGCAGGTGCATCTGGCATGAGATTTGCTCTACCTAATTCAAGAATAATGGTGCATCAACCATCTGGCGGTTTTTCTGGGCAAGCTACTGACATAGAAATTCATGCTAAAGAGATACTTGAGATTAAAGAGAGGTTAAACAAGATTTATGAAAAACATACTAAACAAAAAGTGGAAATTATTAGAAAAACTCTTGAAAGAGATTGTTTTATGACTGCAGAAGAGGCAAAAAAATTTGGAGTGATTGACCAAATTATTGATAACAGAGATCAAATTAAAGTGTAAAATTATTGATCATTAACTTAAAATTATGTAAATTAAATTATGTCCAAAGATAAATCAGAAACCAAAAATACCCTCTATTGTTCTTTTTGTGGTAAAAGTCAGCATGAAGTTAAGAAACTAATAGCTGGTCCTACAGTTTTTATCTGCGATGAGTGTGTAGAATTGTGTATGGACATTATTAAGGAAGAAAATAAATCAGTAATAAATCAAAAACTTGAAGGTATTCCTTCACCAATTGAAATTAACAAAGTATTAAATGACTACGTTATAGGGCAGGACAAAGCAAAAAAAGTTCTATCGGTGGCAGTTCATAATCATTATAAAAGAATAAGTCATATTTCTAAAAATAAAAATGATGTAGAGTTATCTAAATCAAATATATTGCTAATAGGACCTACAGGTTCTGGAAAAACCTTATTAGCGCAAACACTTGCAAGGATAATCGACGTACCTTTCACTATGGCAGATGCAACAAGTCTAACAGAGGCAGGATATGTAGGAGAAGACGTAGAGAATATTATATTAAAATTAGTTCAGGCTGCAGATTACAATATAGAGAGAGCAGAAAGAGGAATTATTTACATAGATGAAATAGATAAAATTAGTAGAAAGTCTGATAATCCCTCTATTACTCGGGATGTTTCAGGAGAAGGAGTGCAACAAGCGCTTCTAAAAATTATGGAGGGAACAGTTGCTAGTATACCTCCACAAGGAGGAAGAAAACATCCACAACAAGAATTTTTACCTGTGAATACTTCTAATATTTTATTTATTTGTGGAGGTGCCTTTAGTGGATTAGAAAAGATAATATCAAAAAGAGGTGTTTCTGCAGGGATAGGTTTCAATGCTAGTGTGAAGATGCCTGAAACAAGAAAATTTTCTGAAATTTTATGTGGAGTTGAACCAGAAGATTTACTTAAATATGGTTTAATTCCTGAATTTATTGGAAGGTTGCCAATTTTGGCTTCATTAGACGATTTAGACGAAAAAGCATTAATAGAGATTTTAACGGTACCTAAGAATTCATTAATTAAACAATATAAGAAAATTTATTCTATGGAAGATGTAAAACTTTCGTTTACCAAAGATGCATTAAAATCTATTGCAAAAAAAGCAATAGCAAGAAAAACCGGTGCGAGAGGACTAAGGTCAATTCTTGAAGAAATTTTATTAGATAGTATGTATGATATACCTTCTGAAGAAAATATAAATGAAGTTGTGGTTAATAATGATGTTGTTAATGGAAAAGGTAAGCCAATAGTAGCCTATAGTAAGAAAAAAACTGAAGTAGAAACTAGCGCCTAACTTTTTTTGAAATCTTTACCAGCAGTCATCACGTATATAAATAAATAGGAGAATTTATGAGAAAATTACCACTTTTGCCATTAAGAGATATAGTAATATTTCCTGATATGATAGTTCCTTTATTTGTTGGTAGAGAAAAGTCAGTAAAAGCTATAGAAGCAGTAATGAAAAATGAAAGTGATGACAAACCAGTACTGTTGGTTACTCAAAAAGAGTCTTCAACTGATAATCCTAAAGATAAAGATTTATACAATATTGGTATATTGGGAAACGTTCTTCAAATGTTAAAGTTGCCTGATGGAACAGTTAAAGTATTAGTGGAGGGTAAAACTAGAATTAAACTAACAAATATTTACAAGGATAGCTTTTTAAGTGCTTCATATACGCCTTTTCCAGAAAAAATAAAAAAGTCAGAAGAA
>CACHHO010000077.1 GCA_902579545.1 Rhodospirillaceae bacterium
ATTATTTTCTACTAAATTAAACACGGTCTCATTTAACATATCTAAAAAGATTTGATTTATATTATTTTCTGAAAGCAGTTCTCTTCTTTGTTCATAAACTACTTTCCTTTGGTCATTCATTACATCATCAAACTTTAAAAGGTTTTTTCTTATTTCAAAGTTTCTTCCTTCAACTTTGGATTGTGCTTTCTCAATTGCTTTATTTATCCAAGGATGTACTATAGCTTCTCCTTCCTTTAATCCTAATTTTTGTAGCATACTATCAAGCCTTTCAGATCCGAATATTCTCATAAGGTCATCTTCTAGAGAAATATAAAATTTAGAACTTCCACGGTCACCTTGTCTGCCAGATCTACCTCTAAGCTGATTATCTATTCTTCTACTTTCATGACGTTCAGTTCCCAACACATAAAGTCCTCCTGATTTTAGGGCTCTATCTTGATCTTCTTTAATCCTATTTAATATTTTTTCTTTTCTCAATTCGTTTGTTTCTTCTGTACTTTCATTTCCTCCTAGCTGAATATCGGTGCCTCTTCCAGCCATATTAGTAGCTATGGTTACAGAGTAAGGTTTACCTGCCTGAGAAATAATTTTAGCTTCTTTTTCATGAAACCTTGCATTCAATACTTGATGTTTGATGTTTAACCTTTTTAATCTTTTAGAAATTAGCTCTGATGTTTTAATATTCGTTGTTCCTACTAGTAGTGGTTGGCCAGTACTATGAATTTTTGAAACTTCTTTAGTAACAGCATTCCATTTTTCTTCGTTGGTTCTGTAGATTTCATCATTTTTATCATCTCTTATCATTTTCTTATGTGAAGGAATCTCTATTACATCTAAGCTATAAATTTCAGAAAATTCTGCTGCTTCTGTTTTAGCTGTGCCTGTCATACCAGATAACTTAGGATACATTCTAAAGTAATTTTGAAAGGTTATTGAAGCAAGTGTTTGGTTTTCATTCTGTATTTTTACATTTTCTTTTGCCTCAATTGCTTGGTGAAGGCCTTCTGAATACCTTCTACCCTCCATCATTCTTCCAGTAAACTCGTCAACTATTACAACTTGATTATCTTTTACTAAATAATCTTTATCTTTAACGAATAAAAAATTAGCCTTTAAGGCTTGATTGATATGGTGAAGTATACTTATATTTTCTGGTCCATATAAATTTTTATTGCTTATCATTTTATTGGCATAAAGCAGATTTTCAAAATTTTCTATTCCCGTTGGGTTTAGGTTTATGGATTTTGATTTCTCATCAATATCAAAATGAGTCTTTTTAATATTTTTTACTAAATTATTTATTTTTAAGTATAGATCTGTATTATCTTCTATTGCTCCTGAAATTATGAGCGGTGTTCTTGCTTCATCTATTAAAATGCTATCAACTTCATCTATTATCGCATAATTAAATTCCCGCTGACACATATCTTCCTTTGAAAATCTCATGTTATCTCTTAAATAATCAAATCCAAATTCATTATTAGTGCCATAGGTTATATCTGAATTATATGCTACTTTTCTTTCTTCTTCATCCATTCCTGATTTTATACATCCTACTGAGAGTCCAAGAAATTTAAAAATAGTTCCCATCCATTCACTGTCTCTTTGTGCTAAGTAATCATTTACAGTAACTATATGAACCCCTTTTCCATTTAAAGCATTTAAATAAGCTGATAAAGTTGAAACTAAAGTTTTACCTTCTCCTGTTTTCATTTCTGCTATTTTACCATTGTGAAGTGCTATCCCTCCAAGAATCTGAACATCATAATGTCGTTGTCCTAGAGTTCTGACTGCTGCTTCTCTTACTAATGCAAAAGCTTCTGGTAAAATTTCCTCTAAATTTGTATTTGTTTTTAAAATTTTTCTATAATTAGATGTTTTGTTTCTTATGTTTTCATCACTTAACAACTTTATTTCACTTTCTAGGTTATTAATGTTTTCTAGTAAAGGGGTGTACCTATTTAAGATCTTTTTATTGGGACTAGCGAAAAAGCTTTTTTTAAAAAATGATAACATCTAAATAATTTAATTTAATTTTTGTAATTTATAATATAAGAATTAATATTAGTATATAAATATTTATGATTATTATGAAAAATTCAAGTTTTAAAAGAATTCCAGAAATTCCTATTTTTAAGGATATAAATTTAATATCTGGAAAGGCAGAGATTAAAAGTAAAAATAAATTAGATTTATCATTAGTTATTTTTAATAATTATGCAAATGTTGCCTCAGTTATGACTAAGTCAAAAACCTGTGCAACCAATATTAGTTGGTTAAAAAAAATTAAGA
>CACHHO010000078.1 GCA_902579545.1 Rhodospirillaceae bacterium
TAAAAAAATTAAAAAATATACCCCATATTGTCCTATATTGCTAGATATTCCTGGAAAAAAAATTAGAACTATAAAACTTAAAAATGAGCCAAGTTTTGATGTAAATGAAACAATAATTATTACAACCGAAAAAGGCTGGAACGGTTTTAAAAAAGTATCTATTACCAACAATAAACTCCACCTTTATCTAAAAAAAGGAGACACTGTTTTTGCTGATGACGGGACATTGAAGTTTCAAGTTATTAAAGTAATTAAAAAAGATATTTATTTAAAGGCTAATACTAAAGGAGTATTAAAGAGCTCAAAAGGTATAAATGTGCCTCACGTAAACCTAAAAGGAAGTTTAATTACTAATAGGGATAAAGAAATGATAAAATTTGCTGTAGAAAATAAAGTAGATTTTATAGGGCTGAGTTTTATAGAATCAGGTGAACACTTGATTAAGATTAAAAATATTATCAAAAAACAAACTCCTAAAGTAATAGCAAAAGTAGAAAATCAGGCAGGTATCAATAACTTAGAAGATATAGTAAAAAATGCTGATTGTATAATGATAGATAGAGGAGACCTTTCAACAGAAACAAATATAGAAACCTTAGCTATTAATCAAAAAAAAATTATAAGTACCTGTATTAAATTTTCAAAGCCTATAATAGTTGCAACTGAAATGCTGGATAATATGATATTAAGCCCTTATCCCACTAAAGCAGAAGTTTTAGATATTTCAAATTCTATACTTGACGGAGCAACGGCTACAATGCTTTCAGGTGAAACTGCAATTGGCAATTTTCCTGTTGAGTCTATAGAAGTAATGTCTAAAATTGCTAATAAAACAATAAACCATAAAGACAAAATAATTAAAATAAATCAAATACAGGAACATAGTGAAGAATTAGGTGCTTCAACTGCAATTAAGAGTTTATGTAATTATTTGCCTATATCTAAGATTATAGCAATCACAATTTCTGGTTATGCTGCAAGGATTATTGCAAGTCAAATGTTAAGCCAGCCAATAATTGCAGTAAGTAATGATAAGAATTTGGTAAGAAGCTTTAATATTTTTGCAGGAACAAAAGGTATTTTTTTTAAAACAAAATTTTATAAAAATAGTTTAGAACATATCCCTAAATGTCTAAATTATTTGTATAAGATTAAGGAAATTTCTGCAAAAGATATGATATTAGTAACAGCTTTAGGGTACCCATCTTCAGGAAGAAGAATGAATCTAATACAAACTCATTACGTTAAAGATTTGATAAAAACTTTTTCTTGGAAATAATTTGAAAGAAAATTATATTTTTACAATTACAACTGGTAGAAGTGGGCAGGAAACTCTTCATAAAATCATTGAAACATATTCTACAAACTGTATATCTGAATTTGAAGCACCTAATATTAAACCTTATTTACCATTATTTTTAGGAGATTTAGAAAAAAAGTTTAGAAGAAAGTTTTTTGAAACTAATGAGTTGTTAGGAAGAGGAAAGGTTTTAAATTGTTATGAAAGTGAACAATATGAATATATAGATTTAATAGCTAAGAAAAAAATAAAAAAAATAAAAAAAAAAATGGTTTTCAATAATGCTAATTATTATTTTGATATCAGTAAATTTTATGCTAGAGGTTTATATAAAGGAATAAATAACATATTGGACTCCTTTTCAATCGTTTTTCTAGTTAGAGATCCATTGTTTAATATGAAAAGCTTTATGAACAGAGATAAGGATTTTCTAAAAGACAATTCTCTTCCTAGTGCTAATAGTAACTTATTAAAAATGGACTGTTCTAACTTTCTTAAAGAAGAGTATTATTTATGGGCATGGGCCGAAATATACCTTAGGTACAAAAGTATTTCTAAATTAAAAAAAATTAATAAATGTATTGTTATTAAAACTGAAGATTTAGATTACCCAAAAAAAATTCAAAGTTTTTTATCCAGATTAAATATCACTTATAAAGAAATCAAACCAATTAAAAAAGCTAATACTAATTATGAAATAGGTATTAAAAAGACTGTAATAAATAAACTTGACTTGAAAATACTAGAGAATTTTATGTTAAAATTACAAACTAATGATGAAGACTTAATTAAAGCCTTGGAATCT
>CACHHO010000079.1 GCA_902579545.1 Rhodospirillaceae bacterium
TTTAGGAACTAATTCTAACCATTTAAGATTTAAAGTTTCTTCGCTATTAGCTTTTGAAAAAACTAAAAAGAGGAATAAAAGCAATATTAGACTTTTTATAAAGTGTAAGGACTTATAAATATTATATATTTTATACTCCATCATTAATTGATTTCTTAAAAGCTTGAATGCTTGGAAATATACTTACAATTAAAGAGGAAATCAAAACTAAAGTAAGAAAATAAAAATCTTTAATATTAAATAACTTGTGTTCTAAATATATTCCGTATTTATAATCTAATATTGGAAAAATTATTATACTAAAAATTTGAACTAATAATAATGAAAAAAATATACTAAACACTGAAATCATTAGTGATTCTAGCATCATTAAGAAAAAAATTGTTTTTGGAGAAGCTCCAACAATTCTTAATAAAGCCATCTCTTTTCTTCTACCACTTAATGTAGAATATAATATAGCTACTAAGCCAATAATTGAACTTATTATTACCATAGTGGATATAGATAACATTATATTTTCTGTTATTGATACTATCTGCCATAATTTGGTTAAAGCAATGCCTGGGATAATTGCTTGTAAAGGTTCTGTTTCGTAATTATTAATTTCTCTTTGTATTTTAAAAACTTTTATTGGAGATTTTATTTTTATTATAGCAGCAGTAATTTCTTTTGGTTCTAAATTTAAATTAATTATATTTTCTTTAGTTTTAGACTTTTGTAATGGTATTCTTGATCCTGACTGCCAGTCTTTATGAATTGCTTCTAAGGCCTCAAGACTAACTAGAACTAAGCGGTCTGTTGGGGTTCCTGTTTTTTTAAGTATTCCTTTAATTTTAAAAGGAAATTCATCATGTAATGACTGTGAAGCAATTCCATGAGCAATTATTATATCATCCTCTAGTTTATATTTGAGTATTTTAGCTACATCATTTCCAATTACTACGTCAAAAGTTTCATAAAAGGGAGTACCTGTTTTAAACTCAAGCTTTTTATTTTTTCTATAAGAAAACTTTTTAAAATATTCAGTTGTTGTACCCATGACTCTAAATTGCTTATGGCTATCTCCTAAGGATATTGGAATCATCCATTCTATTTCAGAGTTTCTAGAAATTTCTTTATAGCTATCCCAACTTATATTATTAGTAGGAGAACCAATTTGAAAAAGAGAATAAAGTAATAGTTGTACTTCTCCAGACCTTGAACCTAGTATCAAATCACCAGATTTGACATTTCCAAAAAAGCTACTTTTTGTACCTAGTCTCAATTTATCAATAGAAAGGAAAAGAGTAATTGATAGAGTCAATGATATTACTGTTAAAAAAACAGTTAACCTTCTGTTAAGAAGAGATTTAAAGGCTAAATTAAATAATATTTTCATTTTTTTTTAAAATTTCTTCTAGATGTAGGGTCGTATCAAAACTTTTTCTTAATGAAGTATCATGACTTACCATTAAGATAGTAATTTTTTCAATATTACAAATATTGAATAGCATATCTAAGAATTTTTTCTTATTTATATTATCTAATGCAGATGTAGGTTCATCTGCTAGTATTAGTTTTGGTTTATTTATAATAGACCTAATTATCGATATTCTTTGTATTTGCCCGACTGATAGTTCCTTTGATTTTTCTTGAGTTAAAATTTTTTTATTTAGATTAAGTTTTTCAGCCAAACTATGCGCTCTTTCATAAAAAAAATTACTATCTTCCTTTTTAAAACCTGTAAAGTAACAAGGTAAGAGAATATTTTTTAGAGGAGAGATATAGTCTAAAATATTAAATTGTTGGAATATAACTCCTATATTATTTGCTCTAAAATTATCTTTCTTGGTTTGAGAAAGTTTATTAACTATAGTATTATTTATTTTAATACTACCTGACTCAGGTTCTAATATTCCACTTATTAGATTTAATAAAGTTGATTTTCCAACTCCACTTTTTCCGAATAGAACAATTTTTTTGTTTTTTTCTATAGAAAAACTTTTTATTTTTAAATAAAAATCATCATTTTT